>JADZBY010000475.1 GCA_020851855.1 Anaerolineae bacterium | reverse complement strand
GAGGCAGGCCTCGTCCCTACGATGTGCGGTGTAGGGATAACGCCTGCGTTGTCCGCGTCGCTCTGCGGCGTGATTGCCCGGCGCGAGAGGAGCCGGGCGTCGGTGGTCGCGCTTGATACGTTTGCCCTGAACGGGGAAGAGTGAACAGACGCGGACGAGGCAGGCCTCGTCCCTACGATGTGCGGTGTAGGGATAACGCCTGCGTTGTCCGCGTCGCTCTGCGGTGTGATTGCCCGGCGCGAGAGGGGCCGGGCTGAGGATGGTGCAGTGGCCTATACGTCCGTCCGGCCAAGCGCCTGGGCCATTGCCCGTAGGTGAGCCGGACTACTGCCACAACACGCGCCGATGATGCGCGCCCCAGCCTCTTTGGCGTTCAGCGCGTAGTCGGCCATCATCTCCGGCGAGCCTTCGTAGACCACGCTGCCGCCAGGGCCGTGTTTGGGCAGCCCGGCGTTGCTCTTGGACACGATGACCGCGCCTGGCTCCACCTGGTGCATCTGTCCGACGGTGAACAGCGTATCGTCCAGGCCGGCGCCGCAGTTCGAGCCAATCGCCGCCACGCCGAGCGCAAGCAAGCGGCGCGCCGCCTCTTCAGGCCGCACGCCCATCATCGTTCGGCGGCGCGTATCAAAGCTCATGGTGGCCACGATGGGCAACGACGAGACGCGCCGGATGCCCTGGATCGCCGCTTCGATCTCGCGCAGGTCGCCAAACGTCTCGACCTGGAAATAGTCTGCGCCGCCTTCCTGGAGCGCCGCCGCCTGTTCGGCAAAGGCTTCTATCGCCGCGTCCTCTTCCAGCGCGCCCATCGGCGCGAACATCTCGCCGGTCGGGCCGATGTCGCCGCCGATCAGCACCGGATGGCGGATCCCGGCGACGGCCTCACGGGCGATGCGCGCCCCGGCCCGGTTCAATTCGGCAGTGCGCTCGCCCAGGCCATGCCGCGCCAGCCGGATGCGGTTGCCACCGAAGGTATTGGTCAGGATCAGGTTCGATCCGGCCTCGGCATAGGCGCGGTGGACGGCCATGACCCGGTCGGGATGCTCCACGTTCCACAGTTCCGGCGACGACCCCGGCTCCAGACCGGCGGCGAAGAGCATCGTGCCCATCGCGCCGTCGCCAAGCAGCACCGGCTCCTGGCTGAGCAGCTCTTGCAGTTTATCCATGCTTCACCTCGTAGGGAAGGCGAGACGGCGAACGCCTCACTTGCGCCCATTGCCGGCGGGCGGCTGCACGGGCAGCGGGATCAGCACCGAAATCTTCGTACCCCGGCCCGGCGCGCTGTCGACGAGCAGTGTCCCTTCGACCAGCGCCGCACGCTCGCGCATGTTGATCATACCCAGGCTGCCGCGTTGATCGTAATTCGAATCGACCGCGCCCGCGTCAAAGCCGACGCCGTCGTCTTCGACCTCGACCACGAGGTAGTTCTCGCGGCGCAGCAGCCGCGCGTAATGGTTTTTGGCCTGGGCGTGCTTGCGCGCGTTGTTGACCGCCTCTTCGATGATGTAGAACAGCACCCCCTGCGCCTGGCTGGTGATCAGCGTCTCGACGCCGGGTTGGGCCTCGATGGTCACGTCCAGGTTGTGCGTTTCTTTCATCTTCTGGGCAAGCTGCTCCAACGCCGGGATCAGGCCCTGGTTTTCGAGCACCAGCGGGCGCAAGGTGAAGAGCATGTGCCGGATTTCTTTGGTGGTCTTGCGGGCCAGGTCTTCGACCTTGAGCAGTTCATCCGGCACGTTGGACGGGTCGCGCACGAACAACTGGCGGATGTAGTTCACACGCATGGCGATGGCCGACACGCTCTGCGTCGGGCCGTCGTGCAGGTCGCGGGCGAGCTTTTTGCGCGCTTCTTCTTCGACGGCGACAATGCGCTCTTTTTCGGCGCGCAGGTCGCCATAGAGCACGGCGTTTTGAAGCGCAACGGTCGCCTGTGTGCCGATGGCGGCCAGCAGTTCGGCATGTTCCTGTGAAAAGGCGTCCGGCTCGCTCGATCCGAACACCAGCAGGCCGTAGTTCTGAAAGCCGGAGCGCAGCGGGATGACCAGCGTGGAGCGCGCATCCTGGAACGCGGCGAAATAGCTCAGCTCCGGGTCCTCTGCGCCGCCGCCGCCAATGACCGGCTCGGCCTGACCGAGCGCCTGGCCGAGCACGCCGCGCTGCCCCGGCACACGCGCCGCCGTGTCGCGGCCCATCATACGGCGCGAGGTGGCCACGTATAGCCTCTGGTCCTTGTCAAAGAGCAGGACCATGCTCAACAGCCGCGCGCCGTCCTTGCGCGGCTTCAGGCCCAGCGCGCCCACGTCCATCGCGGCGTCGAGCACCTTGTTGTAGTCGAGCGTCGCGCCGAGCGTCGCCCCCATTTCGGCCATCAGCCGGGTGCGCTGCCGCTCAAACTCGGTCGTCTCACGCGGGGCGCGCCGATCCGCGCCAACCGCGGTCGCTGGCGCGGCCCGGTTGGCCAGGCCGAGCGCCACCCCGACGATCACCAACACGCCTGCCCCACCCAATGCCAGCAGCCCGTCAGCCCCAAAGCCGGCCAGCGCCGCCAGCACACCGGCAAAAAAGATACACGCCATCCGGATGGCTGTGAGTATCGCATTGCTTGCCGGGCGTGGTGAGCTATCCAATCTGTCCGCCTGTCCGATCCACCGGGCCTCAGATCGACCCACGTGCAAACCTCGCGTTAACCCCCAGCGCGGGCGCGCCGGGCAAACCGAACGGAGAGCGGGGATTCAGGGCATGAATCCCCATCCGTATTATAGTCCAGCCTCGCACGTTGACGACGCAAAAATGTCACAAAATCGTTCCCGTTTCAGGGCTGGCGCTCCCCACCGCGCCGGAGCAAAGCGGCCAGCTCGTGCGGCGTCGTCACCGGGCGCTGGCAGGCAAAACGGCGGCACACATAGGCGGCGGGCTGGCCGGATACCAGCTTGCGCCCGGCCAGCAGCGGCGGAAAAGCACCCTGCGCCGCCGCGTCCGCCTCAGAGCCGAGCGCCAGGACCAGGCCGGGCCGAAATGCGCCGTTCGCCTCGTCCAGAAGGGCGCGCGTCGCCTCGTCCGCCGCGTCACCGATGATGGCCAGTTCGTCGATGCCGTAGACCAGCAATGCCGCGTTGCCCAGGCTCATGCCAAATGCGGCGGGGACTTGCCGGATCGCCCCGGCCAGCGGGCGCAGCACGCCCAACGCGGCGGCTTCGTAGCGCGCGTCCCCGGTGAAGGCCGCCAGCCGCAGCAGCGCCCGCGTGATCAGCGCATTGCCGGACGGGACGGCGTTGTCCTGCACGTTGCGGGGCCGCGCGATGAGCGTTTCGTGGTCATCGCTCGTATCGTAAAAGCCCGTCTCGCCGGACGGGAAACGCGCCAGCGCCACGTCGGCCAGCGCGATGGCCTGCCGCAGGTAGTCCGGCTCGAAGGTGGCCTGGTACAGCTCGATCAGGCCGTCGGCCAGCGCGCCGTAGTCTTCCAGGTAGGCGTTGTACTGGCTGACGCCGTCCTTGTAACTGCGCAACAGCCGCCCGTCGCGTTTCAGCGCGCTCAGCAAGAAGTCCGCGTTGCGCTGCGCCGCGCGGAGATAGTCCGGTCGGTTCAGAAGGCGCGCGCCTTCCGCCAGGCTGGCCAGCATCAGGCCATTCCAGCCGGTCAATACCTTGTCGTCGGTGTGCGGCGGGGCACGCCGGGCGCGCACCTCGTACAGTTTCTCGCGCGCCGATGCAAGGCGGGCGCGCAGCGTCTCCACGTCGATATCCAGCCCGGCGGCGACGTCCGCTTCCTCAAAGGGCACGAATAAGATATTGCGGCCCTCGAAATTGCCATCCACGGTGATACCCCAGTAGGCGATAGCGGCGCGCGCGTCGTCTTCGGGCAGCGCCGCCTTGATCTCGTCCGCCGTCCAGATGAAGAAGCGGCCCTCTTCGCCTTCGCTGTCGGCGTCGGTGGCGCTGTAGAAGCCGCCTTCCGGGCTGGTCATCTCGCGCAGCACATAGTCGTACGTCTGCTCGGCGATGGTCCGGAAGAACGAGTCGCCGGTGGCCTGCCAGGCGTGCACGTACAGGCGGCTCAGCTGGGCGTTGTCGTACAGCATCTTCTCAAAGTGCGGCACGAGCCAGCGCTCGTCCACGCTGTAGCGGTGAAAGCCGCCGCCGATCTGGTCGTAGATGCCGCCGCGCGCCATCGAGCGCAGCGAAAAGGCGACCGTCTCCCGCGCGTCGGCGTCGCCTTCGAAGGCGTAGGCCATCAGAAGCGCCTCGCTGTTCATCGGGCTGGGGAACTTGGGCCGCCCGCGCGACAGGCCGCCAAAGGTCCGGTCAGCATTGCTGACGAGCGTCTGCCACGCGCCGCGCAACAGGTCACGGTTGAGCGGTTCTTCGCTCCGGCCCAGTCCCAATTCGCCGCGCTGAAGCCCTTCGGTCACCTCTGCCGCCAGCGCTTCGACTTCCTTGCGGCGGTCTTGGAAGGCTTCCGCGACGGCGGCCAGCACGCGGCGGAAAGAGGGCATCCCGTAGCGGTCGTCTTTAGGGAAATACGTCCCGGCGTGGAACGGGCGACCGTCCGGCGTGAGGAAGACGGTCATCGGCCAGCCGCCCTGCCCCCGGTTGAAGATGAGCGTGGCCTGCATGTAGATGTCGTCCACGTCCGGGCGCTCTTCGCGGTCCACCTTGATGTTCACGAAGTCGCGGTTCATCTGGGCGGCGGTGTCCGGGTCCTCGAAGCTCTCGTGGGCCATGACGTGGCACCAGTGGCAGGCGCTATAGCCGATGCTCAGCAAGATCGGCTTGTCATCCTGCCGGGCGCGGGCGAAGGCGTCGTCGCCCCACATGTACCAGTCCACCGGGTTATCGGCGTGCTGCCGCAAATACGGCGAGATCGCGTCCTTCAAACGATTCATCGGTTGCCCCAATCGTGCGGTAACTGTCCCCAGAATATAGCCGTTCCGCGCGCCGGATGCATTCATGGTTTGCTCAGGGAGAGCCGGAGCGGCATGATGATGCGGGGTGAAAGGCCGCCCCATTCGCCAACACCCCACGGATGCATGTACAATCGGCCCAGTTTTTCGGGCTTTTTGTATTGACGAGGATGACGGCGCTATGCACTATCCCCGCGCAAGTGGCATTCTCTTGCATCCCACGTCGCTGCCTGGGCCATACGGCGTTGGCGACCTGGGCGATATGGCCTATCGTTTTGTGGACTATCTCGACGCGACCGGGCAGACGTACTGGCAGATTTTGCCGCTCGGCCCGACCAGTTACGGCGACTCGCCGTATCAGACGCTTTCCGCTCTGGCCGGAAACCCGCTGCTCATCAGCCTCGCCCGTCTCGCCGCAAAGGGCTGGCTGACCGCCGCCGACCTGAGCCGTGTGCCAAACTTCCCGATCTTCAACGTCGATTACGGCCCGGTCATCCAGTACCACGACGCCATGCTCAACCAGGCCTATGCGCGCTTCAAGGCCGCTGCTCCGGCCCAGGATGAAGCAGCTTTCGAGGGTTGGTGCGCCAAAAACGCCGACTGGCTCGAAGATTTCGCCCTGTTCACCGCCATCAAAGACAGCCAGAACCTGCGCCCGTGGGTCGAATGGCCGGGGCCGCTCGCCCTGCGCGACGAGGCGGCGCTGGCCACGGTTCGTAAAGAGCTTGCCGACAAGATCGACGGCCAGCGCTTCCGGCAGTGGTTGTTCGCCGTGCAGTGGGGCGAGCTGCGCGAGTATGCGCACCAGAAGGGCATCCGCTTCATCGGGGACATTCCCATCTTCGTGGCGCACGACAGCAGCGACGTGTGGGCCAACCCGCACCTGTTCCATCTGGCCAACGATGGCCGTCCGACGGTCATCGCGGGCGTTCCGCCGGACTATTTCAGCGAAACCGGTCAGCGCTGGGGCAACCCGCTCTACCGCTGGGAAGTCATGGCTCGCGACAATTACGCCTGGTGGGCGGCCCGCTTCCGCGCGACATTCAACCTGGTGGATGTCGCCCGCATTGATCATTTCCGGGGCTTTGAGGCGTATTGGGAAATCCCGGCCAGCGAAGAAACCGCCATCAACGGCCAGTGGATTCCCGGCCCCGGCGCGCCATTTTTCCGGGCCATGCAAGCCCAGCTTGGCGACCTGCCCATCATCGCGGAAGACCTGGGCGTGATCACGCCCGCCGTGGTGGCGCTGCGCAAGGAATTTGGCTTCCCCGGGATGCGCGTCCTGCAGTTCGCCTTTGGTTGGGACCCTTACGGCGATAACGTGTTCCTGCCGCACAACTATGACCGCGATTCGGTGGTGTACGCGGGCACGCACGACAACAACACCACGCTCGGCTGGTGGCAGAGCGGCGAAGCGACCCACGACGCGCGCCGCCTGCTCGAAACGTACATCGGCCACACCGTGCACGAGGCGCACCGCGACCTGATGCGGCTGGGCATGACCTCGGTCGGCCACACGTTTGTCGCCACGCTGCAAGACGTGTTCGGCTTTGGCGCGGACACGCGCATGAATACGCCCGGCGTGCCGTCCGGCAACTGGCGCTGGCGCTTTGAGGCGCGCTGGCTCGATCACCACGACTCGCGCGAGTGGCTGGCCACCATGACGCGCATCTCCGGGCGCTGGCCGGAAGCCAAACAGCCGAAGAAGGACGAGGATGTAGCCGACGTGGCGCTGGCGCAGAAGAAACGCGCCCAGCAGCAGCAAACGCAGCAATCTGAGTCGTGAAGGAGAGCACTGTGACCTTTCCAGCGTTTTACTCGCCTGACAAAGCCGCCGCGCCCTTTGAGCCGGACCTGGAAGGCGCGTACCGGGCTGGGCTGGCCGACTTCCAACGCTCCACCGCCGCCGACCGCCCGCGCGTCCTGGCGCTGCTCATCGACGTGCAGAACGATTTCGTCTTCCCCGCGCCCACCGGCAGGCTGCCCGTGCCCGGCGCGGTGGACGATACGCGGCGCACCGTCGAATGGCTGTACCGCAACGTGCAGCGCATCACGACGGTCGCCGTCTCGCTCGATACGCACACGCCCATTCAAATCTTCTTCCCAAGCTGGTGGAAGGACGCATCCGGCGACCGGCCCGCGCCCTTCACGACGATCACGGCGCAGGATGTGCGCGATGGCCGCTGGATTCCGGCCCAGGCTCCGCACTGGTCGCGCCGCTACGTCGAAGAATTGGAGCAGGTTGGGCGCAAGCAGCTCGTGATCTGGCCCTTCCACTGCATCGAGGGTACGGCGGGCCGCGCGCTGCACCCGTCGCTCTCGGAAGCCATCGCCTATCACAGCGGGGCGCGCGACGCCGAGCCGGTATTCGTGGTGAAGGGCATGATCCCATACACAGAGTTCTATTCGGCATTCGAGCCGGAAGTGAAGTACCCGGAACACCGCGATGGCGGCGTGAATACGCGCTTCCTGGACCAGATCGCCGCGTACGACGAGGTGTATATCACCGGGCAGGCGCGCTCCCACTGCGTGCTGGAGTCGCTCGGCTCCATCGTGAACTACTTCAGCGAGCGGCCCGAGGTGCTATCGCGGATTCGTTTCCTTCAGGATACGTCGTCGTCGATCCCGGGTTTCGAAGAACACGCCGAGAAGCGCCTGGCGGAATTTGCGGCGGCGGGTCTGCAGTTCGTCTCGTCGGTGGGGTGAAGCTAGAACGGGCGGACGAGGCAGCCGGTGTGGATTGAAACGCTACCCTCACTCCCCCGGCCCCTCTCTCCCTCATGGCGAGAGGGGAGAAGAGCGGGGAACTTTCCGTGTCTGAGTTCCAGGCGGCATCGAACTGACGCTCTCCCTCATGACGAGAGGGGAGAAAAGCACGGGAGAAGAGCGGGGAACTGCGTGGTTTTTACACCCCTCTCCATGAGGGAGAGGGGCCGGGGGTGAGGGTTTGCAGCCATACCCTACTTCTCCCCACCCTGGGCTGCCCAGGCGTGGCAAGTCTCACACAGCGCCAAGTCCACATCCGGCGCGCTCAGGCGGCGCAACTGTTCGCTGACGCGCGGCGAGACGAGCGCCTCGACGTGCACG
>JADZBY010000474.1 GCA_020851855.1 Anaerolineae bacterium | reverse complement strand
GCGGGCGAAGAAGATGGGCATGGGGCGCAGGCGCGGGCTGAGGTATCATCGTCGTGCGCCGGGGCGAGAGCGCTCTCAGAGGCGCGGACCAGGTCACCAGGAGATACCGTTTCATGGCATTTTCAAAGGATTTCGTATGGGGCGTCGCAGCGGCCAGTTACCAGGTCGAGGGCGCTTATCGTGAGGATGGCAAGGGCCTCTCGGTGTGGGACATGTTCACCCACCGGCCCGGAAAAGTGTGGAGCGGCCACACCGGCGACGTGGCGTGCGACCATTACCACCGCTACGCCGAAGATGTGGCGCTCATGAAGGCGCTGGGCTTCCCGGCCTATCGCCTGTCCATCGGGTGGCCCCGCGTTGTGCCCGATGGTGTGGGCAAGGTCAACGCGCCCGGCCTGGACTTCTACAACCGGCTGATCGATGCCCTGCTCGCCGCAGGCATCACGCCCTATGTCACCCTGTTCCACTGGGACTTCCCCTACGCCTTGTACTGCAAAGGCGGCTGGCTCAACCGCGACTCCGCCGACTGGTTCGCGGAGTATGTGGCCGTCGTCGTGCGCGCCCTGGGCGACCGCGTGACGCGCTGGATCACGCTCAACGAGCCGTCCGTGTTCATCACGCTTGGCCACCAGATCGGCGAGCACGCGCCGGGCGACAAACTGGGCGATAACGAGTGGTTCCGCGCCATGCACCACGCCAATCTCGCCCACGGCAAGGCGGTGCAGGCCATCCGCGCCGCGTCGCCTGGCCCGTGCCAGGTGGGCTACGCGCCGAATATGGGGCCGGCCCTGCCCGCCGATCCGGCCCATCCGAACGTCGAGGCGCTCCGCAAGGCGAACTTCGCGGTGAGCAAGGGCGATCACTGGTCGTTCGCGCTGTTCAACGACCCGATCGTCTTGGGCGAATACCCCGCCGACGCGCGCGCACTGTACGGCGACGCCATCGACGCCGCCGTCCAGCCGGGCGATATGGCGCAAATCCGCCAGCCGCTCGACTTCATGGGCCTGAACATCTACACGGGCTATCCCCTGCCGGAAAACGTGCACGGCGACACGCCGGACATCAATAATATCGGCAATACGCAGTTCCCCATGCAGCACCAGCGCACGCTGATGGAGTGGGCGGTCGAGCCGGACTCGCTGTACTGGGGGCCGACGCTGGTCTACGAGCGCTACCGGCTGCCCATCTACATCACCGAGAACGGCATGTCCGGTATGGACTGGGTGACGATGGACGGCAAGGTTCACGATCCGTACCGCGTCGACTTCCTGAAGCGCTATCTGACCAGCCTGCACCGCGCCATGCAGGACGGCGCGGACGTGCGCGGTTATTTCCAGTGGTCCTTCAGCGACAACTTCGAATGGGCGCAGGGCACGCGGCAGCGCTTCGGGCTGGTGTACATCGACTACGCCACGCAGCAGCGCATCCCCAAGGATTCGGCGTACTGGTACGGCCAGATGATCGCGTCTGGCGGCGAGAAGGTGTTTGAGTAGGACGCACGTCGTAGCGAAAGGCCAGGTGGGCGCGTCACGACGCGCCCCTACCCGTTGCTGTCTGACTTTCCTGCGCGCCGGTTGCCGGACGAATCGAGTATACTTCCCCGCCGTGGGCAGGTTCGAAGAGACAGGATGGGCGCTATGGAAGTCGCCGCGCTGCTGGCGAAACTGGGCGGGGTGTTTGCGCTGGCCTTTTTCTCATTCTGGGCGGCCATCTCGATGGGCGTGGCGCTCGGCATCTCGCCTGTGGTCGTCGGCGTCATCGTCTGGATCAGCTACGCGGCGGGCGTGCTGCTCGTCGTCGCGCTGGGCGAGCCGCTGCGCGCCCGGTTGATGAAGCGCTTCGGCGGCAAGGTGGCGGCCAGCGCCGACAGCCCCATCCGCCGGGCCTGGGACCGCTACGGGTTGCTGGGGCTGTGTCTGCTGGCCCCGGTCACGACCGGCTCACAGATCGGAACCGCCGTCGCGCTGGCGCTGGGCGCACCATCGCGGCGGCTGCTGGTCTGGATGGGCGTAGGCGCGGCGCTGTGGGCCGTCGCGCTCACGACGGTCGTCGCGCTGGGATTGTCCGCCGTGCGGGCGGGCTGACGCTCTACCGCGCCCCCTTCACGTATTCCACCAGCGAGAACGCCGGGTCGCGCATCTGCGCCGCCGAGAGCGGCAGCCGGTCGCGCAGGATGAACTCTACCGCGCACAGGTCGGCATCCTGATCGACGCCCGCCGCCGCCTGAAGCTGCCCGTCCTTCACATAGAAGGCGATGAACCGCTTCTCGTCGGGCGCGCCGCGAAAGATGATCTCGTCCCAGGCTGTCGCGTGGCCGACGTAACTCACCTTCAAGCCCCATTGTGTCGTCCAGAAGAACGGGGCGTGCTCGGCCACGTCCGCCGCTTTGCCGAGCATGGCGCGCGCCGCGACGATGCCGTGCTGCTGGGCGACGCGCCAGTGCTCGATGCGCACGCCGCCGGCTTCACCCCAGCGCGCGATATCGCCCGCCGCGAGTACATCCGGCTGGCTGGCCTGCAAGCGACTGTCGACGTGCACCGAGCCGTCTTTTTCATCCAGCCGCAGCCCGGAGCCGCGCAGGAAATCGGT
>JADZBY010000473.1 GCA_020851855.1 Anaerolineae bacterium | reverse complement strand
GCTTCTTGCCATCGCGGACGAGGCAGGCCTCGTCCCTACACTTGTTGACCTGGACCTTCCTAACGGCATGGTTGCTTCTTGCCATTGCGGACGAGGCAGGCCTCGTCCCTACATTTGTTGACCAGGACATTCCTAATGGCATGGTTGCTTCTTGCCATCGCGGACGAGGCAGGCCTCGTCCCTACACTTGTTGACCTGGACATTCCTAATGGCATGGTTGCTTCTTGCCATTGCGGACGAGGCAGGCCTCGTCCCTACCTTGGTTGACCTGGACCTTCCTAACGGCATGGTTGCTTCTTGCCATTGCGGACGAGGCAGGCCTCGTCCCTACACGGCGCGCGTTTGCGTAGGGACAACGCCTGCGTTGTCCGCGCGCGCACGCCCATCGCCGCGCAAGTCTATCCGACGGCGGGTCGGCGGGCAATGCCGGACGCATCACGGAAGTTGAACAGTGAAGCCGTAACGCCGGCATACGCATCAAACCGGGCGGCTCGGCAGATCAGGTTCGCGGGCGCGTCGCGACGCGCCCCTACAGCGGCGTGTGTAGGGGCGGTTCGTGAACCGCCCTGATTCTTGAACACTTTGAGATGTCCGATCCCGCGCCGCTGTGGTATGCTACACAGGGAGATGGAGCGTCCTGTCGGGCGTTCCGCATCCGTCCACACGGCGCGCGATCGTCGCCCTACGTGGTGGAAACAGACGAAGTGGAAAGGTGCAGGCATCTTGAACACGGACGATTTTATCCGCCGTCGGCCCGTCTATCTGCTGCTCGACACGTCGGGGTCGATGCTCGGCCCGGCTATTCAGGCCGTCGACCAGGGCGTGACGATGATTCACAACGAGCTGCTGAACAACCCGCACGCCATCGAGACGGTGTACCTGAGCGTGATCACGTTCGCCTCGACGGCCCAGCAGATTGTGCAGCTGTGCTCGGTAGAAGACTTCAAAATCCCGACGCTCAAGGCGGAAGGCAGCACGGCGCTCGGCGCGGCGCTTACGCTGCTCAACCAGGCCATCGAGCGCGAATGGAAGCCCAACGCCGAAGGGCGCAAGGGCGATTACCGGCCCCTGGTCTTTTTGCTGACCGACGGCGAGCCGACCGACGAATGGCGCGGCCCGGCGGCCACGGTCAAGGCGCGCACCGTCGGCAAGCTCGGCTCGTTCGTGGCCGTCGGCTGCGGGCCGAAGATCAACCGCGCCGTGCTCAAAGAGCTGACCAACGACGTGCTGATCATGTCCGACACCAGCCCGGACGCGCTCAAGCAGTTCTTCAAGTGGGTATCGGCCAGCATCCAGCGCACCAGCCAGCGCATCGATACGCGCGGCGACGATAGCGGCCTGGAAGCGCTGCCGCTGCCGCCGGTCATGAAATGGGAACGCGACTCGACCTCGGCCTGATCAACGTCAGCGCCGGGCAGTCGAGCCACAACCAGAACCAAACGCGCGCCATGTTCCTCAACGTCTATCTGCTCGTGGATGCGAGCCGCTGGTCGAAGCGGCTGGACCCGGACGTCCTGCACTCGCTGCTTCAGGCGCGGCTGCGCGTCGCGGCAGACCTTCACGTGCAGGAACTCGGCCCTGCCTGGGAAAACGTGCTGCCGCGCTCTCCGGCGGTGGTCTTTCTGCTGCTCACCGCCGACCCGGAGCCGCGTGCGATGGACGCCGTGCGCCGCTGGGTCAGTCCGGAGCACCTGTTGTACGCCATGTACCTCGATGGCGTGAACATGGCGGCCATCCGCGATCTGGCGGCGCTCACGTCCGGGCAGCCCGTATCGCGCGGGCCGTACCGCATCGCACAGCAGACGGAGATGGGCCTGGAACGCGCCGCCGCCTGGGCGGGTGACATCCTTCTGCACCTGATGGAGATCGCGCCCGCTGAGCCGCCGCCGGTCCGCACCGCGCCGACGCGCTGGCGCAACCTGCCCTCGAACCCGAACGATCCACACGCCGTGCCGGACCAGTCTGCAAACGTCATGGAAGGCGCGGGCGGCTACCGGCTGATTGGCGCGCGCCACCGGGGCAAATCGCACGCGCACCAGGGCACGTTCTGCGACGACGCCTTCGCCTTTGCCGCCACCGCGCACTGGAACATCCTGGCCGTGGCCGATGGCGCGGGCACGGCCCCGCTGGCCCGGCTCGGCTCGAATCTGGCGGTGACGAAGGCCGTCGAGGCCATGCGGGCGGCCATGCCCGAATCGCCCGGCGGCGAAGACCTGGGCCGCGCGGTGTGGGCCGGGCTGCGCGCCGCATTCACCGCCCTGCGCGACCACGCCAACGCCGACTCCATCGCGCTCACCGACCTGAACACGACGCTTCAGGTGCTCATCCACTGGCCGCGCCCGAAAAGCTGCCTGATCGGCGTCGCCCAGGTTGGCGATGGCCTGATCATCGCGGAGACGGTGGACGGCATGTACTACCCGCCACTGGCCGAGCCGGATTCCGACCCCGAAGATTCGGGGCGCACCCTGTTCCTGACCAGCGGGCCGCTGCGCAACTGGCTGGAGCGCACCCGCGTCTACGAGTTCGACCGCGAGATCAGCATCCTGGCCATGATGACCGACGGGCTGGCGGGCGACCTGGAGAGCTACGGCGACGGGATGCACTCCCAGTTGTTCGATATGGTGCGCAACAAGGTGCTGTGTTACCCGCCCGACCATCGTGAGGCGGCGCTGGCCAGCTTCCTGAACTATGACCGGCGCGGCTCGTTCGACGACCGGACGCTCGTGCTGCTCTCGCGGGAGTAGAGGGCGGCAATCCGGCGCAACCGGGGGCGCGGGTCCGGCGTACAGGGATTCGGGCCACAGTGTGACGCTGTAGTATGACGACGGGGGCGCGTGATGAAGGAAATTGACTACGGAGCTATCCGGCGGCGAATCATTCTGCGGTGGCTGATCCGCCTGTTGTTCGTCGTGAATCTGGTGCTTTTCCTGGGCAACTCGCTCGCGCCCCGCGTTGTGCAGGACCCACAGCTCGATTTTATCCGCCTGGTCTGGTTCGTCATCGTCGTCATCCACGGGGCGTATGC
>JADZBY010000472.1 GCA_020851855.1 Anaerolineae bacterium | reverse complement strand
CGGATCGCGCCCGCCGCCTGGTTGGCCAGCACGGTCAGCAGGCGCAGGTCCTCATCGCTGAAGGCGTTCGGCTCTTCGCTCTGCACGGCGATCAGGCCCAGCACTTCGCCGCCCGCGATCAGCGGCGCAAAGAGGGCCGAGCGCGGCGGATTGACCGAGTCGTAACTGGGCCGGGCGGGCAGCGAATCCCACTCTTTGCGGAAGTCCGCGATGCGGATGCCCTGGGCCGATTCGCGCACCCAGCCGATCAGGCCGCTGTGCCCGCCGTCGCCAAAGCGGCTGTCGGGCAGGCGCTCGCCGTCGCGCACCCAGACCTTGATCAGGTAGGCGTCGCCGTCGAACAGGCCAAGCTGGAAGTTGCGCGTATCGACGATCTTGCTGGCTTGCTGGTAGACGATCTCGGTCAGCGCTTCGAGGCGGAGCTGTGCGCCGAGGATGGCGCGGCCCACGCCGGCGATCAGGTCCAGGTCGGCGTCGGCGGGCGCTTGCGCCTGCGCTGCGCCACGGCGGCGGCCCCGTACATAACCCACGATCAGGCCGAGCGCCAGCAGGCCGGCGCTCAGCAGGCTCACCACGACGATCAGTTGCAGCTCATTCCGTTCCACAGGCGTACTCATTTCGCGGGCCGGGGCCGCACGAACAGATCAGCGGGCGCGACGGGGCGGTGGAGTTCAGGTGGGGCGCGTGACCGCGATCACGGCGTCGCCAAGCTGATCGGCAATCGGAAAGAGCCGGTCGAAGCCGGACATGCGGAACACTTCGGCCACCCGTGGGCTGAGCGCCGCCAGCGCAATCGATCCGCCCAGCATATCCAGGCGGCGCTTGGCCATGAGCAGCGCCTTGAGGCCGGTGCTGGAGATGTACGTCACGCCGCTCATGTCCACGATCAGGCGCGTGAAATCGGCGTCAAGCTGGGCCTGAAGCGCACTCTCAAGCTGGCGGGCGGACACGGAGTCGATGCGCCCGGATGGCGCCAGCACGCGCACGCCGCCATCCAGCGTACGGGCGGGCACAGTGGAAGCCGGTTCTTCACGTGGTTCGGGTGAAGCGCCCTTCTTTACGAGCATGAGCGTATTCTTCCCGTTCTTCAACTCGTACCGCACGATGTCCATCATCTTGCGGATGAAAAACCAGCCCAGGCCACCGGGCTGCCGGTCCTCAAGCGGTTGAGCCGGGTCGGGTTCGGGCAGGGCGGTGGGGTCGAAGGGCGGGCTGTCATCGGTGATGGTCATCACCAGGTGATAGGGCTGCAGGCGCAACGCGATCTCGATCCGCCCGTCCGGGTCGCCGCCGCCGTATCCGTGCTGGATGACGTTTGTACACCACTCGTCCACGGCCATCTGGCAGTGGTACACCCCGCGCTCGTCCAGCCCAACCGACTCCGCCGCTTCGGCCACAAAATCGCACGCCTCCGGGACCTGGCTCAGGCTGCCGGAGATCACCAATCGACGTTCTTCTGCCATATCGGGCACCCGAGGCACGCTCCAGGAATCAGAAGCTGCCTACCGCCTCCACCTGGGTTGCGAAGACCTGAAACACCATGTTCAAGCCGGCCAGATCGAGGACTTCCTTGACGCGCGGGGACGGGCTGGCGATGCGCAGGTCGCCGTTGGAGTTGCGGACGCGCTTGGCCGCCGCGACCATCTCACGAAGGCCCGCGCTGCTGATGTACTCCACACTGCTCAGGTCGAGCACAATCTGGTTGCGCCCGGCGTCGATCTGCTCATTGAGCGCTTCGCCCAACTTGCCAGCATTGGTGCTGTCCACGCGGCCATTCACTTCGATCAGCGTGACGCGGCGCATTTCAGAAACTGTGACGTTCATCGAACGCTCTCCATATATTGTGTGGCGAGCCAGAAAGGCTGGCGGGCGAAATGTGGGGCGAATTATAACACACCTGGCGGCCTGGTATAATCCCGCCGGGCCGACGGAGACGGACAAGGGAGCGTGGCATCGTGATCAACGGGGGCGGCTGGCTGGGGCTTTCCGCGATTTTTGCCGTGCTGCTGCTGGTGGTGCAGCGGTCGGAGCGCAGCCGCCGGGTGATCACGCTGGCCGTGATGGCCGGGGCAGGCTGGCTGGTCGGCGCATACGGCATCTACCGCATCTCGCGGGAGTGCCGGTCGCTCGTCGCCCGAATGTGCACAACCGGCGTGTTTCAGCAGCACGCCCAGGTCACCGCGACGAACACCGTGATCTGGGCCGTCGTCGCCGCCGTCGTCGTCAACATCCTCTTCTGGGCCTTCATCGGGCGTTACAACCCGCCGCGCTCCAGCGAAGAAGACATCAAGGTGCTCGGCCTGGACGACTGATCAGGCAGGCGAGAAGGCAAAGCGCTGCGCCGCGAAGATGTCCTGGGCGATGGGCGCAGTCAGGACGCGGTAGGCCGGCTGATAGGCGTGGTCATAAGGCGGCGAATGGTGGCTGGCGGGCCAGTTTTCCGCCGCGCGCGTCCGCCCGATGAGCGCTGCCCGCCGCGCGTCGAATCGGCCCGCGAGCGGCCCGCCTTCTGCCGTCAGCCGTTGGAAGATCGCCCACCACGCCGCCATCTGCGACAGGTCGCCCTGCACATCGCGCGACGAGCGCAGAAAGCCGTCGAGCAGTTTGCGCAGATCGCCGCGCGCCTCGAGGGACGGGCGCAGGTGGACGCGCACCATGTGGCCTTCGGGGTGGATGTTCTCGACGAGCGGATCGCCGGGATGCGGGCGCAGCGTGGCGCTTTCACGCTCCAGCCAGTCGCGGGCGGCGCGCTGGTTGGTGATGGCGTGCCCCGGCCCAAAGGTGGCCTGGTGGAGCAGTTTGTACACGTCCAGGATGTCGGCTTCCGGGTAACGCTGCACGTGCGTGTGAATCAGCGCCTCGACTGCCTGCTCGTCCATTGATCGCTCCCGTGTGCGGTGGTTCGCGCATCGGCGACCGATCATACCACCTGCGGCCACAGCGCACATCAAAGCACGAAAAGCCCGCCGGGTCAGGGCGGGCCGAAAGTACACTCGATTTGCCGGACTCGTTCACCCGATCACATTCAGCGGGATCACGTCCGAGCTGGTGAGCTGGAGCACGCTGACGCGCGCCGCCACGTCCCGCGCGAACCGCCGGAACGCCTGCGCCGTGGCCGACTCGGGCTGGCTGATGACCACCGGACGGCCCATGTCGCCGCCCTTGCGGATTTCCACGTCGAGTGGGATACGGCCCAGGAACGGCACGTTTTTCTCGTTCGCCAGCCGCTCGCCGCCGCCGGAGCCGAACAGATCGCCGGCCATGTTTTCGACAATGCCCAGGATCGGCACGCTCAGCTGCTCGAACATGCTGATGCTGCGCAGTGCATCCCCGATGGCCACATCCTGCGGCTGGGAGACGATGATCGCGCCGGAGAGCGGCACGGCCTGCGCCAGGCTGAGCGGCGCGTCGCCCGTGCCCGGCGGCAGGTCCACGATCATGTAGTCAATGTCGCGATCCCAATCCACGTCGTTGAAGAACTGGCGGATGGCGCTGTTCAGCATCGGGCCACGCCAGACCATCGCCTTGTCGGGGTCGATCATGAAGCCCATGCTGATGGCCTTGATGCCGTACACCTCGAAGGGCATGATCTTGCCGTCCTTGACCATCGGGCGGCCATGCGTCAGGCCGAGCATGATCGGCACATTGGGCGTCAGGATGTCGGCGTCCATCAGGCCGACGCGCGCGCCCTCTTTGGCCAGCGATACGGCCAGATTGACCGAGATGCTGGTTTTGCCCACGCCGCCCTTGCCGCTGCCGACGGCGATGATGTTGCGGATGGGCAGGCTCATGCGCCCGTGGATGCGCCGGTCGGCGGGCACGCTGGAGTCCCACTTGACCTCGATCTTGGTCACGCCCGGCACGTTGAGCACGGCTTGCTCCGCCGTCTTGAAAATCACGTCCTTGAGCGGGCAGGCGGGCGTGGTGAGCACAATCGTGAAGCGCGCGACGCCGTCCGCAACGCTCAGGTCACGCACCATGTTGAGGGTGACGATGTCGCGGTGCAGCTCCGGCTCGATGACCGTGCTGAGCGCCTTCATCACCGCATCGTGTAGCTGATCAGCCATTGTGTTTATCCTTCACCATCTCTACTGTGTGGCCAGGCGCGCACGATTGGAGTTCGCCCCGCAGCGCCGTGGTCGCCGTCGTTAACACGTTCTCTCATAAATGGTGTATAGGGATTTTACCGCGAAACCGGCTGGAATTGCAGTGATAGAAGTCTCAGAAAAGTATTGGATCGCGCCGCCACCGGTTTGAGGGGGCGCACGGGCGAGCCGGGATGCGGCTGCACGGCGCGGTTGGCGGGCGCGGCGCGCCGCGCCCCTACCCGTTGCGGTGTTGTAGGGGCGGCTCGCGAGCCGCCCGCATGTGGCGCGCCCGGCCCGGAAACCTCGGTCACAGGCGGCCACGGATCAGGCTGGTGAGCGCGTCGCGACGCGCCCCTACACGTTACCGTGCGGTAGGGGCGGCTCGCGAGCCGCCCGCATACAGCGCGCCCGGCCCGGAAACCTCGTTCACAGGCGGCCACGGATCAGGTTTGCGGGCGCGTCGCGACGCGCCCCTACCCGT
>JADZBY010000471.1 GCA_020851855.1 Anaerolineae bacterium | reverse complement strand
CCCCGCTGGACTTTGTTCCGGTTGTGACTATACTTCTCTTAGAAGCACCCTATCCCATACGTTGTTGATACGCTTCAGCGCCGGTTCGTCGGGCCGAGCCGAATGGCCCGTCGTGGCGTTACGGCATTTCTGTCCCTCGCGCCCGTGGTCCAGCGCCCGGTGTGCGCCTCGTGCCTGGTTATGCCAGATGGT
The DNA here is from genome assembly GCA_020851855.1 of Anaerolineae bacterium. GTDB lineage: Bacteria > Chloroflexota > Anaerolineae > Aggregatilineales > UBA2796 > JADZBY01. The sequence goes on along the minus strand of JADZBY010000471.1, from coordinate 3,527 downwards.
CGGTTCGCTTGAGGAGACAGCCCATGCAGCGTTACGTGCAGTTGCCATCCTTGCGCCGCCTGTTCTTCACCGTCCTCTTCTTGCTTCTGGCGGCAGCGCTCTCACCGCTGCTGGCCAGCGCGCAACAAGCGCCCGCTATCAGCATCCAGCCGTCGAGCGGCCCGCCGGGGACCACCGTGGTCATCAGCGACCTGGGCGGCAACCGAGGGCGCACGTGTTTCCTGAACGGGCAAATCCCGATCGGGACCATGGCGGGCAGCATCACCTACGTCGTACCTACCGACATCGCGCCGGGCACGGTGCTCACTTTCATCTGTCAGGGCGGTCAGGCTCCGCCGTCCAATACGGTGAGCTTCACCGTGACGGGCGGCGACTCGGACGGCGACGGCCTGCCCGATAACGCGGACAACTGCCCGCAGAACGCCGGCCCGCGTGAGAACGGCGGCTGCCCACCGCCGCCGCCCGCCCCTGAAGACAGCGACGGCGACGGCATCCCCGATCCGTCGGACGCCTGCCCGACGCTGCCCGGCCCGGCCCAGACCGGCGGCTGCCCCGTGTCGCCCACCGCGCCGCCGCCGCCCGTCGTGCTCCCGGTGCTGCCCAACAGCGGCCCGTGCGTGGTCGCCACGCTGAGCGCGGGCGGCGTGAACGTGCGGCAGGGGCCATCCACGCAGACGCAGATCGTCGGCGCGCTCAATCCCACACAGATCTACACGGTCATCGGGCGCAATGCGGACCGGTCCTGGTGGCAGATCAACACCGGCTGGGTGTCGTCCACGGTGACGCGCTTTGGCGGCGACTGCAGCGCGGTGGCGCAGACCGACGGCGCGCCGCCCGCCCAGACGCCGCCGCCCGTGCTGACCTTGCCCGAAGACGATCCGCAGTACGGCCTGCTCCTGCCCGCCATCCAGAAGGTGCGCGATGCGGCGTCCCGGCTGACGAACTGCCCGGACCTCGCGCCGCAGGTCGAAGGGCTGCCTACCTTCCTGGCGCTGGCCGTCCTGGGCGAGCCGGACCCGTGCGCCGCCGCGCAGATCGAGATCGAGGCGCTGTTCCTGGGCGGCGGTCAGCTCGGCCCGTACCTGCCCAACACCTACAACCTGTGCTCGAACAACGGCGCATCCTTCTTTCAGGTCAACGCGCTCTTTGACGAGACGATGAACCGCCTGTACCACGCCGACCGCGCCGCCTACGATACGCTGGCGCTGAGCTTCGGGGCCGACGATGCGACGCTGTGCAGCGTTTCGTCCGTGGTGGGGACGGGAACCGTGCCGGACATCATCCCCGACGAGATGGTATTGCCGCTGGCAGCGGCGCATTGCCTGGGCATGGACGGCTACGCCGACGGGCTGGCCAAAGCCCGCGCCCTGGGCCTGCCCGCCTCGGCGCTGCGCCGTATGGCGACCTTCGAGGGCGGCCAGTTGACCGGCGGCGCGTGCGAGTTGTTCGCAGCGCTGCACCCGGTCCAGGCGGTGGGGGAGAGCAATACGGCGTTCTTCAACATGCTGGTCAGCCAGTGCGGCATCGACGTGGGCGACGCGGCCAAACGCGCCTTCTCGGACGCGGTGCGCGGCGCGTTGGATACCAGCGCGGCGATGGCGCTCGGCTGCGACGGCTACGCGCAACTGGACCGCTTCCCGCTGGCCCCCGATGTGCAGCCTGCGCTGCCGCAGATTGCCAAAGGCGACCCGACGTGCACCGGCAACTTCCGCACCCTGGCGACCTTTAACGACTCGCTCGGCCTGGACACGCTCTTCTCCATCATGAAATCGCCCAATCCATGCGCAGCCGCCGCCGCGTATGCGAATACGCAGACCGTCACGATGGAGATCGTGTCTATGCCGGCGTGCTTTGAAGGGCCGCGGCTCACGCTGGGCGACGGCGACGCGGCAGGCATCACGGTGCTGGACATCGATACGCCGTGGTTGCAGAAAATCGCCGCGATTGACCGCATCCTGGACCGCATCTGCACGCCGATCCTGGACCTTGACCTGGACCTCGTCTTCCCGGTGACGCACACGCCGACGCCGACCCCGTCGCCATCCGCCACGGTCGTGACGGCGACGCCGACCGAGCCGCCCACCGCGACTCCGACGCCCGCCGGGCCGACGGCGACGCCCACGCTGACCATCGTGCTCATCCCGACGGCGACTCTGCCGGGCGGCGCGCCGGTTGGTCCGGTTGGTCCGGGCGGGCCGGGCAGTTCCGGCGCGACGGGCGAGTGCTTCGGCTGCCTGCCGGATACGCTGCTCGCGCCGGGTGGGCGGATCGAGAGCGTGGTGGTGGGCCGCGACGAGAGCGACCAGCCCGGCCTGTACGTGCTGCCGGCGGGAAGCGGCTTTGACCCGACGACGGGCAAGGCGAACTTCGTCTATCTGCCGGTCGACCCAACGCCGGGCCTGCTGGACGGCTACCCGGCCACCCTGTCGCCGGACGGCACGCTGATCGGCTACTTCACGCGCGGCGGCGAGTTCACAGACGCCACGCGCGTCATCCGCGCCACGCTGCCGGACGGCTCGCCGGGATCGGGCCTGGACACGGAGAAGATCGCGCTGAACTTCATCCGCGTCACGCCCTCGACCGACAACGCGAAGCCGCTGCCGGTGGAGTTCGCGCTGGTCTTCCCCATCGACCTGAAGCCGGCGGAATATGCCCCGGCCTGGTCATCGGACGGCACGACGCTGTTCATGTCGCTCACCGACGCGAACGGCGTCACGTCGATCTACGTGCTCATCCCCGAAGCGGCGGGCGAAACGATCCTGCCGCTGCCTATCGCCCAGAACGCCTTCGCGCCGTCCGTCGCGCCCAACTGGCGCTACCTGACCTACGAGCGCAACGACGCCACCGGGCGCAACATCTACGCCATGGCCTTCAACAGCCTGCGTGAGAACCCGATCACACAGCAGCGGCCCGGCGGCGAGTGTTTCGGGCCGCGTTTCGGGGCCAATTCGCTCAAGGTGTTCTTCACCTGCGCGGCGGGCGGCGAGCAGCGCATGTATATCTACGGCTTGCCCGGCGTCCAGACTGTGAATACGAACGTGGACAAGGCGCAGAACCCGACGCCCATCGAGGCCGACGGCTACATCTGGTTTGACGACGGCCTGTCGCTCTACCTGAGCGCTGAGACGGGCAACGGGGCCAGCCCAATCGCCGGGGAGAACCGCATCCCGTGGAACGAGTTGGACAGCATGAGCATCGCCGGCCCGCCCGGCGGCGCAGAGGCCCAGTAGGCGGAGAAGAACTATCCGTCTGGCGGGTAAGGCCCGGCGTATACGAGTAGTGACCGTCGGGGCAGACACCATTCCGGGCGCGTCGCGACGCGCCCCTACGGCAAATGGGCGTGTAGGGGCGGTTCGCGAACCGCCCGCCGACCTAATTAGACACGTTACCCATCGCCCCTACGGCAAATGCGCGTGTAGGGGCGGTTCGCGACCCGCCCGCCGACCTAATTAGACACGTTTACCCATCGCCCCTACTGCAAATGGGCGTGTAGGGGCTGTTCTCGAACCGCCCGGATGGCTTGCTGT
>JADZBY010000470.1 GCA_020851855.1 Anaerolineae bacterium | reverse complement strand
TACCCGATCACCGGCCTGGGCTTCAACTGGGACATCCGGCGCTGGGACGGCTTGTGCACCTACCGCGAGGACATGAGCACCAATCCGCGCGGCGACCTGCCCATGCAGGTCTGGGAAAACGAGGCCGGCCTCATCGTCGGTCTGGCCCATGCCGACGGTCCCGGTGAGCAGTTTCTGGACCTGCACCCCGATTACCGCGCCATCGAAGAAGAAATGCTGCTCTGGGCCGAAGCGAACCTGTCCGCTCCGGTGAATGTGGATGGGACAGCGCGCAACGAGTCGCAGTTCTTCGCCTGGGAGTACGACGCACCGCGCCGCGTCCTGCTCCAGAGACACGGTTACGAGAAGATGCCCTATGGCGGCGTGATCCGGCGGATGCGCTTCGGCAAGCGCCGCCTGCCCGACCCGGTCATCGCGGACGGCTACACGATGCGCACCACGCGCCCGGACGAGGGCGATTTTCAGCGCGTGGCAGACGTCTTGAACGCGAGTTTCGGGCGGACGTTCCATAATGCGGCGGAGTACCGTAACTTCGTGCGCTATTCACCCTCGTACCGGCACGATCTCGATCTGGTCGCCGTCGCGCCGGATGGCACGTTTGCCGCGCTGGTGAGCATGATCTACGATGAGCAGAACCGGCGCGGCCTGTTCGAGCCGGTGTGCACCCATCCTGACCACCGGCGGCTTGGGCTGGCGCAGGCGCTCATGCGCGAGGGCGCGCGGCGGCTCAAGGCGCTCGGCGCATTCGAAGTCACGGTCGATACCGGCGACATGGAGCCTGCTAACGCGCTGTACGACGCGGTGGGCTTCACCGAAGCGTATAAGGGCTACTACTGGCGCAAGGTGCGCTAAACCTCACCCCTGACCCCTCTCCACGTTGGAGAGGGGCCGGGCGTGAGGCCAGGGCGTTGATGCGCCGCGACCAGATGTCCTTTCTACCCGCTTTGGGACGTCGGTCTGCTATACCGGCGCGGCCACATAATCCTGGAAGTGCGTCGTCATGGTCGCCTGTCCGCTCCGGTCGATCATGTACGCCTCGAGGCCGGGCAATGCGTCGATGAGGTAGATGCCCTTGCGGCCCATAGCAAACGCCGCCGTCGCAAAACGGTCCGCTTCGACCACGTCCGCGCCGATCACGGTGATGCTCACGATGTCTTCCAGCACATCGTCGCCGTGTGGGTTGTAGATGTGCGCGCCGCGCATATAACTACCCGACGTGGCGATGCCGCGATCATCGAGCGTCACTGTCTTGATGATCTGGCTCAGGTTGAACGGATTGCAGATGCCCACCCGCCAGGGCTGGCCGTGTGCGTTCGCGCCGTACACCTGCACGTCGCCGCCCGCGTCCACGTAGAAGTTGCGGAAGCCGCGCCGGTAGAGCAGCGACGCCGCCTCGTCGATGGCCCAGCCCTTCACGATGCCCGACGGGTTGAAGACGTCGTTGTGCCAGACGTTGAAGTAGCCGCCCGTGTCCTGACGGGTCTGTTCGGCCAGTTCCAGCACGACCCGCATATCGTCGCAGGCGTCTTCCAGCGCCAGCTCGCCCCGGTTCACGCGCGACACCTCGCTCGTCTCTTTGAACGGGCTGAAGGTGCAATCCACGTAGTTCAGGAAGCCGTAGACCTCGTCGAACGCCCCGGCATGCGCCGAGGCGTCCACGATCTCCACGGTGATGGGCATGCCCATCAGCCAGCGGATGTGTTTCATAGGTCCATCCCGATAGCGGCGTCGAGCAGCGCCGATTCGAGCGACTGGACGAAGGCGCGGCTGCTGTCGGTAGCGCGCGAGACGAGGTCGATATCCGAGTCTTGCGCCTCGATGGCCTCGCTGATCAGCGTCGGAAGGGCGTTGCGCGTGATGATGTCCGATTCGTAGGTGCTGCGTGGGTATTCCGCGATCTGGACATCCACCAGTTTGCCGTCCTCGATGACCGCCACGACCTGCATCGTGCCCCAGCGCCCGGCGCTTACCGGATCGCCGTAGTACGATCCGTCGTAGAAGTCCGCGCCCGCCGCCTTCGTGGTGGATTGCTCAGCCTCGACCTCGGATTGCGCGGGGGCAAGCTCGACGGCGGGCGGATTGGTGTTCAGGCCTTGAAGCTCGCCGCCGCGCCCACCGCGACCGCCACGCCCGCCGCGAGCGCCCGGAAAGCCGCCCGTGCCCGGCTGAGTCGGGGCGGCAGGCGTGCCAGCCGTTGGGCCGGTTTGCGCCTGGGCGCTCGTATCGGCGGTGATGCCGCTGGCCCCGACGTACCCGGCGGCGGCGAGCGCCACAAGCGCAGACGCGCCGATGGCCTTGATCTTCATGTGCTTACGATGGTTTGTCTTCATGATCCTGTTCCTTACAGTGTGCGTGCGAATGCTTGCCATAGATTGGCTGCGCTTTGCGTCCGGTCAGGCCGTTTTCGCCCGAACCGTGCCCTGCAGCCGCTTGACCCGGTTGACCAGCCAGCCGATGGGCCGCGCCACGACGATGACGACGACGGTCACGGCGAGCATGAACCACAGGTCATAGGCGACGCTGCCCAGCTCGCCCCATTGGATATCCAGCAGCCCGGCGCTCGCCGGCTCGGATGGGCCGGTTTCGGCAGCAGTAGCGGCGCTGGTCCCGCTTGTGTCGGCGGTCGTCGTTTGCAGCCGCGCCGCCAGATCGGCCACCGTCGTGCGCCCGCTGTTCACCACGGCCAGGATGTTATCGAGGCTACGGCCCTCGGCGGTCAGCTTCGCAGAGACGGCGTCCACGTCCACACCGGCGGCTGCCAGTTCCGCCGTCAGCGTTTCCAGCGTCATCGTGCCCTGGGACACGCTGGCGGTAGTGGCCGACGGCAGGCCCGACACGCTGGCGTCGGCGCTTACCGCCTCGTCGGCGTCGGCGGGCGCTGCCAGGGCGCGGTCGTCGCCGACCATCGAGAAGCTCTGCCCACCCGACGCCACGTTGATGAGCAGCGCCGTGTTTTGCAGCGGGCTGATCAGGTTGCCCTGCCAGCGGAGCAGCAG
>JADZBY010000469.1 GCA_020851855.1 Anaerolineae bacterium | reverse complement strand
GCCCGAAGAAGGTCACGTTGCCAAAGCCGGCCTCGGTGAGCATGGTGCGCATCTCGCTGGCCGACCAGATCTGTTGCGTGAAGTCTTCTTCCAGGCGCGTTGTACCGTCAAACAGAATCCAGCGCACGTTCACGCGCTCCCAGTCGCCCAGGAGCTTGACCTCTTCCAGAACCACCAGATCATCCTTACGATACCATTCTCGCCCACGAAAGACGGCGGCGAGCGTCTCTTTGCCGTGCATGTCGATCAGGAACGCGCCGCCCGGCTTGAGCGAGTGATGCATGTTGCGCGCCACGCCCTGATTCTCCGCCGGATCGGTATAATAGCCGAACGTGCTGTACATGCTGATGACCGCGTCAAACGCATTCTCACGGGAGAACTCAAGCATGTCGCTCTGGACGAACTCGATGTCCAGGTTTTCGGCCTGGGCGGCGGCGCGCGCTTGCTCCAGATACACGGTGGTGCGGTCCAGCCCGGTCACGTGGTAACCGCGCCGCGCAAATTCCAGGCTGTGCCGCCCGACGCCGCAGCCCAGGTCGAGGATGTGCATGCCCGGCGTCAGGCCCAGGCGCTGTACGATCAGCTCGACCTCGAGCGGAGCCATCTGCATCCGCTCCGGGGTAAAAATCACCTGCTGGAAGCCAAGCCAGAACCGGTCATTCTCAAACCACTGAGCCATCGTCGTCCCCTCTCTGGTGGGCGGCACAGAGGCCGCGTATGGCGTGCCGGTGATTCTACCAGAGTCCGCGAAGAGGGGGATTCGCGCGCTAAGCCTCACCCCCTGGCCCCCTCTCCACGCGGAGTACCGCGTAGAGAGGGGGAACGGCGCGGCGGCGATCTCCCCTCTCTATGCCTGCCGGGGTCCCCTCTGGGGTGGCAGGCATGGAGAGGGGCCGGGGGTGAGGTAAACGTGTTGGCTTCGCCTCTCTGGGCCATGTCCGACGTGCGAAGTGCATAACACGCTCTAGGCGCGACTTGCCAGCGCGCCACAACGGTCCGGGACAAGCGGCTGAGAACAAAAATCGGTGATCGGACAACGACGGTCACCGATTTTTCACCTTATGGCGCTCGAACGGCAGCACGAAGCGTTGCCCCAGAGCGCTTTTTTGGCATAACGCGATAAGGAGTCAGAGACAGAGATGAGCGAAGGCGAGATAGGGCAGAACCACCGTTTCACCGCGCGGCTCGGTGACAAGGAAGTCATCATCGAAACGGGCCGGTTCGCCATGCAAGCCAATGCCGCAGTCACGGTGCGCATGGGCGATACCATGGTTCTGGCAACCGCGACGATGAGCAAGTCCATGCGTGAGGGCATCGACTTCTTTCCGCTCACCGTCGAATACGAAGAGCGCCTTTACGCGGTTGGGCGCATCCCGGGTTCCTTTTTCCGGCGTGAGGGGCGGCCCGCCGAACAGGCCATCCTGACCGGGCGCGTGACCGACCGCCCGCTGCGCCCCCTCTTCCCCAAAGATCTCCGCAACGACGTGCAAATCATCATCACCGCCCTGAGCCACGACCAGGAACACCAGGTCGATATGCTGTGCATCCTGGCCGCCAGCGCGGCGCTGCACATCTCCGACATCCCCTGGGCGGGACCCATCGCGGGCGTGCGCATCGGCCTGATTGACGGCCAGCTCGTCGTCAACCCGACCATCTCGCAGATGGTGGACAGCGCCCTTGACCTGCGCCTTGCGGGCCTCAAGGACGCCATCATCATGGTCGAGTGCGGCGCGCACGAGGTGGAAGAAGCCACGATGGTCGAGGCGCTGCGCCTTGCCCAGCAGTCGATGCAGGACGTGCTCGCCGTTCAGGAAGAGATGCGGGCCAAACTGGGCAAGCCCAAGACGGAGTACACGCCCGCCAGGCCCAACGATTCGCTGCTGAACCGCGTGCGCGAGCGCGCCGCCGGACAGATCGCCAGCATCATCGCCGTGCGGACGGACCGCGACGAGCGGCAGGCCGAGCTGTGGGACCTGCGCGATCAGCTCGTGGCCGATTTCGCCAATCAGGCCGAAGCGGTCGTCGACGCCGCCGAAGGTTTTGTGGCCGTCACGCCGCAGCAGGTCATGGCCGGTTTTGAGGACGTGGTGGCCGAAGAAGTGCGCCGCCGCATCCTGGACGACGGCATCCGGCCCGACGGGCGCAAGCCCACCGAGATTCGCCCGTTGTTCGCAGATGTGGGCTTTATCCCGCGCGTACACGGCTCCGGCTTGTTCCAGCGCGGACGCACCCAGGTGATGAGCATCACCACGCTGGGCACGCCCGGCGACGCCCAGCAGCTTGATGGGCTGGACCCCGAAGACGAAAAGCGCTACATGCACCACTACAACATGCCGCCGTATGCGTCCGGCGAGGCGACTCCGCTGCGTGGCCCGAAGCGCCGCGAGATCGGGCACGGTGCGCTGGCCGAAACGGCCCTGCGCGCGGTCATCCCGGAAGTGGACAAGTTCCCGTACACCATCCGCGTGGTGAGCGAGGTGCTGTCCTCGAACGGCAGCACGTCGATGGCCAGCGTGTGCGGCAGCACCCTGTCGCTGATGGATGCGGGCGTGCCGCTGCTCGCGCCGGTGGCGGGCATCGCCATGGGCCTCATCTCCGACGGCAGTAAGCACGTCGTGCTGACCGATATCCAGGGCCTCGAAGACCACATCGGGGACATGGACTTCAAGGTCGCGGGCACGGCCAAAGGCATCACCGCGCTGCAGATGGACCTGAAGATCAAGGGCATCTCGGACCAGACGATGGCCGAGGCGCTCGAACAGGCCCGCATTGCGCGGTTGGCGATCCTCGACTTCATGTTGAAGGTCCTTCCGGAGCCGCGCAAGGCGCTCAGCCAGAACGCGCCGCGCCTGCTGACGATCAAGATCGATCCGGAGAAGATCGGCATGATCATCGGCCCTGGCGGTAAGACGGTGCGCGCCATGCAGGAAAAGAACAACGTGAAGATCGACATCCAGGAAGACGGCACGATCTACATCGCCGCCGCCAACCCGGCGGACGCTGATCGTGTGGTGGAAACCATCCAGGGCATGACCGAAGAGGCCGTCATCGGGCGCATCTACACGGGCCGTGTGACGCGCATCGAGCCGTACGGCGTGTTTGTCGAGTTCCTGCCCGGCAAAGATGGCCTGGTCCATATCAGCCAGCTTTCCGATCACCGCATCGAGCGCATCGAGGACGAGGTGTCCATCGGCGACGAGCTGATGGTCATGGTCACCGACGTGGACCAGGGCGGCAAGGTGCGCCTGAGCCGCCAGGCCGTGCTCGAAGACTGGACGCCCGAAGAAGCCCGTGAGCGCGACCGTGGCATCGGCAATCGCGGCGGCGGTGGCCGGGGCGGCCCGCGCGGCGGTGGGGATCGTGGCGGGGACCGGCGCGGCGGCGACCGAGGCGGCGACCGAGGCGGTGACCGACGGGGCGGCGACCGGGACCGGCGTTAGGCCGCTCCGATTGCCTGTCCGTCGCACACTGGTTTGGTCATGGACGCCAAACGACCACCCGTCGCGCTCCGGGCGGACGAGATCATCATCCGCCTGGCGAAAGAATCAGACCGCGCGGCGCTGGAATCCATTGCGGCGCGCACCTGGGACGGGCACGATTACCTGCCCCAGGTGCTCGCCGGTTGGCTGGCGGACCCGGCAGGCGAGTTCTGCGTCGCCCAGGCCGGTCCCGGCGGCCCGGTCGTCGGCGCGGCCAAGCTGACGCGCTTCAGCCCGCAGGAGTGGTGGCTGGAAGGGATGCGCGTCGACCCGGACTATTACGGTCTGGGCATCGGCATGGCCATCCATCGCCACCTGGTGCGCCGCGCCATCGCGCTCAGCGGGCAGCGCGGCGTGCTGCGTTATTCCACAGACGTGGAGAACGGCGCGGTGCACCGCATGGCCGTGCAGACCGGTTTTCACATGGCGGCGCGCTTCCAGCGGCTTACGGCGAGCGCCAGCAGTGCGTTGCCCGGCGCGGACGACTTCGAGCGGCTGACGCCCGACGCCGTGCCCGCCGCCCGCGCCTACCTGGACGGGTCCGCAACGTACATCCAGGCCGCGCAGAGCGCTGTGGGCCGCCGCCGCTGGTCGGCGCGCCTGATCACCGGTGAGCGGCTGCACGCCTGGGCCGCGCAGGGCCAGCTTTTCGCCTGGAAATGGAAGGACCGCCTTCGCCGGGACGCCGGCATGGACGGGCTGATGATCGCCGGCGAATACGCCACCGATGACGGGCGGGAGCTGGTGATCGAGTACCTGGACGCCGCGCCCGGCGGGCTGGCGCTCCTGGCCGAAGCCGCGCGCAGCCTGGCCGCCGCGCTGCACTGCGAGCGCACATGGCACATGCTGCTGTACCGGCCTGAGCGCATCGTCGCCGTAGAGCAGGCCGGGTGGCGCTGTCCCGCCGATCTCAGCGGGCGCGCCTGCCTTTTTGCCCGCTCACTGAACGAGCCTGAGCAGTTGTCCGATTTTGAACATGACACGGGACCGCACGACGGTTCATGAACACGGAGAGGAAAGAAGAACATGCCCCGTACCACGATTGGTGACCGCAACCGCAAGGCCAAGATCCACCAGCGCGAAGTCTCCCGCCTGCGCCGCCAGATCGAGAAGCTCGACGGCATCACCGAGGCCCAGATCGCAACCCTGAAAAAGCTTCAGAAAGCGCAGGAAAAGGGAGCGCCCGTGCAGGTCGCCTCGCTGGCCGACTGGAAAGACCTGCACGCGATGGGCGTCGTCCGCGAGGTGGACGGCGCGGCCATCCTGACGTCCATCGGCGTGGATGTGCTCGACGCCGAATCCGAAAGCTGAGCGATCCGCCCCTTGAGGAGAGGCCTATGAACGACGAGCTGCCTACCGAAGTGCTGGCCGAGACGGAGAATTACAGCATCTGGGTCTCTCAGGAGCCGGATGGTGAGGTGGGCTATCACCTGGAAGTTGGGACGGGCAACGTGACCATCCACTTTTTCCAGGAAGAATGGGACGAGTTCATGCAGTTGGTGCGCTCGCTGCCGACGGACAAGGCAGACCGCAACAAGTAGGACCGCGACGAGGAAACAACCCCCCTACCCCTGCCCTTCCCCCATAGAGAGGGGAAGGAAAACTGGCTCTGAAAGCCCATCCTTCTTTATGGGGTCGGGGAAGTAATCCTGAATCCTCACCAGGTTGAGGTCATAGGACCGCGACGTAAGGCGGTCCGGACCGGGCAAAGGGCGGGCGCGCTGCCTGCCCTTTTGCCTTGCTTCTGTCCGCTTCCCTCAGCGCAGTGATGCCGCCTGGAGCGTATTCTCCAGCAGGGGCGGCAGCGCGGGCGCAAAGTCCCCACGCACCAGGCCCGCCGGCTCCGCCAGCGGCGCGTGATCGGCAGGCGACCGGTACACAAATGCCCGCAGCCGCGCCCCGAAATCCAGTTCACGCAGCCAGACGGCCACCTTGTTGCCCTGGTCGCCCAGCCCGATCACGTCGGCGCGGGGGTACATCTGGAAATGCTGCTGGATAAAGTTCCACGCCGTGCGCCCGGTCAATATCGCGCCGCGCTCCGAGACGAACAAGCCCGGGATGACCACGCCGCCGCCCCGCACGTTGAGCGGAATGCCATAGCGCACGAAGAGCGTGCCGCGGGCTATCGGCGCGCTGCGGCGCAGGGATGGCGGCGCGCTGCCCACGAGCAGGATCACGCCATCCGGCGTGGGATACAGCGCGCCCTCGATGGGCTGATCGATGTAACGTGGATCCGGCAGTTTGGGCGGCATACGTGATCCTCGACGGTAAGCGCCTCACCCCCGGCCCCTCTCCACGCCTGCCACCCCAGACCACCCATTGAACGCAAGCGTTCAATGGGAACCCGGCAGTACAGTCGTAGAGGGGAGTATGCGTGCTTGCGCCGTTCCCCTCTCCACACGGAGTACCGCGCAGAGAGGGGGCCAGGGGGTGAGGCCAGTGCGCGCTACTCGGTGCGGTGGCTGATGTCCCAGTTCGGCTCGCGCCACATGCTGGACAGCAGCAACTCGCGCACAGACACCATCTCGCTGGGCAGGCGCTCCCACAGGCGCACGAACAGCTCTTCGTGCGACAGGATTTCCTGCTTCCAGGCTTCCGGATCGATGTCCATCACCTCGTCGAACTGCTCCTCGGTGAAGTCTTCCATGCCGCGCCAGTCCAGGTCCTTGTAGCGCGGCACACGCCCGATGCCGACCTCGGTCCCGGCGGCGCGGGTATTGGCGCGGTCCACGATCCAGCGCAGCACGCGCATGTTCTGGCCAAAGCCCGGCCACAGGAAATGGCCCTCGTCGTCGCGGCGGAACCAGTTCACCACGAAGATGCGCGGCGGCTCCGGCAAGAGGCGGCCAAAGCGCAGCCAGTGGTTGAAGTAGCTGCCCATGTGGTAGCCGACGAAGGGCAGCATGGCGAACGGGTCGCGCCGGACCTCACCGATCTTGCTGCCCGCCGCCGCCGCCGTCTGCTCCGATCCCATCGTGGCGGCCATGTATACGCCGTAAATCCAGTTGAAGGTCTGGAATACGAGCGGCGTGACCTTGCTGCGGCGTCCGCCGAAGATGAAGGCGCTGATCGGCACGCCCGCCGGGTTTTCCCACTCCGGATCGATGGACGGGCACTGGCTGGCCGGGGCGGTGAAGCGCGCATTGGGGTGCGCCGCCTTGCGCCCGCTGCCCGGCGTCCAGGGCTGGCCTTGCCAGTCGATCAGTTCGGCGGGCGGCTCTTCGGTCATGCCTTCCCACCACACATCCCCTTCGGGCGTCATGGCCACGTTGGTGAAGATGGTGTTTTTGCTGATGGTCGCCATGGCGTTCGGGTTACTCTTGGTGTTGGTTCCCGGCGCAACGCCGAAAAAGCCTGCCTCGGGGTTGATGGCGTACAGCCGGCCATCTTCACCGATCTTGATCCAGGCGATGTCGTCGCCCACCGTGGTGACTTTCCAGCCTTCCATCTCCTTGGGCGGGACCAGCATGGCGAAGTTAGTCTTGCCGCACGCGCTGGGGAAGGCTGCCGCCACGTAGGTCTTTTCGCCTTCGGGGCTTTCCACGCCGATGAGCGCCATGTGCTCGGCCAGCCAGCCCTCATCGCGGGCGATGGCCGAGGCGATGCGCAGCGCAAAGCATTTTTTGCCCAGCAGCGCGTTGCCGCCGTAGCCGCTGCCGTAGGACCAGATCGAGCGCTCGATGGGGAAATGCACGATGTACTTGTGTTCATGGTTGCATGGCCACGGCACATCTTCCTGGCCCGGCTCCAGCGGCATCCCGACGGAGTGAATGCACGGCACAAACGCGCCATCGCCGTTCAGCACGTCGTACACGGCGCGGCCCATGCGGGTCATGATCCGCATGTTCACCGCCACGTAGGCTGAGTCGGACAGCTCGACGCCGATGTACGAGATGTGCGAGCCGAGCGGCCCCATGCTGAAGGGGATGACGTACATCGTCCGCCCGCGCATACAGCCGTTGAACAGCCGGTTGAGCGTCCGGTGCATCTCGTCAGGATGCACCCAGTTATTGGTCGGCCCGGCGTCCATCTTGTTCGGGGTGCAGATGAAGGTGCGGTCCTCGACGCGCGCCACGTCGGTCGGGTCCGAGAGCGCCAGATAGCTGTTCGGACGCAGCGTGTCGTTCAGCTTGCGGAAGGTGCCCTTCTGGATGAGCAATTCGCAGAGTTGGTCATATTCTTCCTGGGAGCCGTCGCAGAAATGGACGTGGTCCGGTTCGCACAGGGCGACCATCTCCGCGATCCACGAGCGCAGCTTGGGGTGTTGGATGTACGAAGGGAATTCCATAAACGCACTCCTTGGCGTGCAGACAGAAATACCGGAGTATTCGCCTTGAAAAGGGACACAACTTGGAAAAAGAACGGCACAGGGAGTGGGGAAAG
>JADZBY010000468.1 GCA_020851855.1 Anaerolineae bacterium | reverse complement strand
GGGCGCACGGCTCATGGTGCGCATGGAGCGCACCTTCACGAACAAGGCCACGGCGCAGGTCATGCATGACATTGACTATGCCCTGTGCAGCCTGGATGTAGACGCTGTGTCCGCTGCCGACCTGATGTGGCTGTGGCGCAGGCATTGGCACATTGAAAACCGCCTGCATTACGTCCGCGATGTCACTGTGGCCGAGGATGCTTCCCCCATGCGTGCCGGTCGTGCCCCGCAAGTCATGGCCGCGCTACGCAATGTGGCCTTGACCGCTGCACGTCTCGCCGGCTTTTCCAACATTGCCGAGGCTCTGCGCTTCTTCGCCCAGAAGCCCTTTCGTGCCTTCGCCCGGTTCGCCCTTTTCTAAGAACGGATTGTCCCTTGCAAACAGCACGACGCGCTTGACAGCGACACTACATCTGAGTAAGCTGTGCACATGGCGAACGCCGAGGTGTTAGCACCACCCCGGCGCTCTGAGCCGATGCACTACCGTCGATAGCACAGCGGCCTCCGACAGACTCTACCGTGTCGGTGCGCGTCGCGCTACCGTAGACCAGGCCAGACCTGGTGAGGAGTCTGTCTCATGTCCCCGAAGGAGACTCTCTGCTCCCGCCTCGCGCACCGTCGCCCTGTGCTACATCCGCCAGTCGTATACCCGCAACCCCAGCGACCAGGATAGCTCGGAGCGCCAGCGCGCCACATCCAGGCCGCCTGTGAGCAGCACGGCTGGACACCGGAATGGTATGCCGATGCCTCAGTCGACGCAACGCCTATCGAAGGGGCATTTACGCTCACTTTGTGGGTCAGTCGGCATGGGAATCGACCTTTATTGAAGGCCGAATTCGGCTGCATAACTACATGGACGGCCAACAGCATACTCCGGTTTCTGTTGCAATTGACCCACTAGGCCGCACGCTCCCGTCACGAAAAGCAGGGAGCGGAGAGGGCCGGGACTCCCTCTCCAGGTCCGCGGCATCGTTCGCGCAATCGCGGAGTACCTACGCCGGGCGCACCTCGACATGCTCGCAGTCGATGCGCCCGATCTGGCAAATGAGCGCCAGCGCGCCGCCGGTATACGTGTTCTCCGGGTCTTCGGCGCTGAGCACAACCTGCCCGTCGATGGACGCCGTGAGCCGGTTCCCTTGCACTTTTAGGTTCAGCTCATAACTCTGGCCCCAGTGCCAGCCGCCCGCGGTTTCGGCCAGCACGATGTCGCTGCCTTCTAAAGCCCGCACCAGGCGTGTCTTTTCCCGATCCATGAGCAGCGCATAGTAGCGTGACATGCCCTGTGCGCGCACGCCGATGCCACCCACCTCGCACATATGGGGCCTCAGGCGAGCCGTTACCTGATAATCCGTCCATTCGCACGTGCCCTGCATGAGCAGGCCGCGCCCTTCGTTCTGGATCAGGCGGTACGGCTCCGGCCATTGGTCGAGATCGGCGAGGCGCTCGCGGCTGTCGAAGCCGTCGATCCAGGCCGCTTTCCACATCAACGGCCCCGCCGCCATCATCAGGCGGTTCTTTTCGCGCTCCACCGGGCGATCCAACGTCACGTCGGGTGCGCCATCCCAGGTGAGATAGTCGAGGTAGAGCGTTCCGCTCTGCCCGGCGCTCCCCTGCACCTCCAGGCCGACCAATGCAATCGGGTAGCAGAGCGTGTCAGGCACGCGCCACGTGATCACAGAGGGTTGGCCGGGCACTGCGGCTACGGCGTCGGCGTGGATGGCCGTCAGGTCGTCGGCACCATCGTAGTGCTTAATGTATAGCCGGACTTGAACCGGACCGTCGCTCTCCCGGCTGGCCGTCGCCCGCGCGCGTATGGTCTGGCCAGGATAAATCGTTGGCGACGCCAGCAGACGGTAGCCGCGCCGCTCGAAATAGCGGGCCACCTCACGTGAGGGGATGAACGTCGGCGTCTCAACACGTCCGATGCGCCCCGGAGCCAATCCGCGATAGTGAATGGCGAGCGACCGGCGGCCCAGTTCGCTGTGGTCCAGCACGTTTTCCAGGTCAACCACACCGCGCGCTGCCGTCGAGTCTTCGCTCATGAAGCCCTGCACGGAGCCGGGCAGCTCAAAGTGGAAGCGCGCGCCGCCCTTCGGCCTCAGCGGCTCCTGACCGTGCAGCGCCCGCGCCATGTTGACGAGATGGTACGCCTCGGTCACGGCGTCCGTGATGGAGCGCCCACCATCGGCGGTGGGCAGATACAGCCGGTCGGCCACCGGGCCGCGCCAGTCCGGACCGCGATCAATGCCCGCGAGGCCATTCTTGATGCCCAGCAGACAGCCCACGTTTCCAGAGTTGCAGTCCGTATCCCAGCCTGACGTGTTGACGATCATGAGCGACTTCTGGAAGTCATCATCGCCATAGAGCAGCGAGAACAGGATCAGTCCATGATTGGGGATCATGTGGCAGTTGCCGCCGTACTTGTCGTAGCCGTAGCGTTCGTCCAGCGCGCGGCGCGCAGCGTACCAGTCCGGCTCTTTGGCGTGCCACTCGCGGATGTCGCGAATCAGGCGCGCGATCAGCGAATCGGCGGGGATGAAGCGCAGCGCCGTGTCGATCAACACGTTCAGGTCCGATTCGATAAACGCCTGCGCTTCCATGGCGGCGAGGACCTGGGCGCCATAAATCGCCTCGCCGTCATGGCTGACGCTGGCCGCACGGCGGGCGAAGTCGGCGGCCAACTCCGGGTCGCCGGGCGCCATCATGCCCCAACCGTCGATGAAGATCTGCGCGCCAATCTGCTCGGCCACGATTTTGCCGTTCAGCGCCATCGATCCGCTGTGCGGCGCTTCGATGCCTGACTTCAGGCGAAGATAAGCAGTGTGTTCGGTGGAGTTGCCCATCCCGCCCCACCACAAGATCGTCTGCTCCTCGATCAGGTAATTCAGCCAGGTGTGGCCGATCTGGGCTGGAGTCAGGTCGCGGGAGAACCCATAGTCCTCCAGCGCGCGGATGAACGTGAACGTGCCGGAGATGTCGTCGTCGGTCACAACCAGAGGCGTGCCGAACTTCTCATGGACGTAGTAGTTGACCTCGCCGAGGTGCTCGACAATCGCGTCGTGGCGCCATCCTTCGAATGGACGGCCCAGGTACACGCCTATGATTTTCCCCAATACGCCCGCGTACACCCGTTCGAGGTAGTCTGCTGGAATCGCCATGAGTGATGTCCCCATCCTTTCGGCTGGCCTTGCCTCGGCGCTTCGAAAACTGAGTTTGAGTAAAGGACGACGGCGTGTCACGGAACATCCCACGGATCGTACACAGCGTGCCGTGTGTCCCTTGACCGCTTGACAGTCCTCCACAATATGCATACAATACCGTGTATGGCAAACGTTTGCCACAGGTTACTCCGTGTTATAGCGCCGATTGCATGTATAGTTAGCAAACGTTCCCCAGGACTTGAGTGGTTTGCGCTTTGCCTGCCTGCGTCGGGACACAGGACTCATCGAGAGAGGAAGCCATGCTTTCGTCGGTTTGGCCGCACCTGCCGTCGCTGCTCCACACCGAACGCCGGGTGCAGCGTGATGGGCTGAACAGGCAATGAAAGTCACCTTGCGTGAGCTGGCGCGTGCGGCAGGCGTGTCCGTTTCAACCGCGTCACGTGTGCTGAACGACAGTGATCATGCCGTCTCGGCGGATGTGCGCGCGCGGGTGCGTCAACTGGCGGCGGAGCTGGGCTACCAGCCGAATGTGTCTGCCCGCACGCTGCGCATGGACCGCTCGTTCACCGTTGGCATTGTGGCCGACGACATCACACCCGGCTTCACCACCGACATTCTGGAAGGCATACAGAACACGCTCAGCCCAGCGGGCTATTTCTGCGTCATCGCCAGCCTGCACGGCGATGCAAGCTCACAGCCGGAAGCCCTTGATGCACTTCTCAGCCGGGGCATGGATGGCATCATCGTCGTCGATACGTGGTCGCCCTCGGCCATCCCATATCTTCAGCGGCTAAACACGCCCTACGCATACTGTCAGCGCCTATTCGGCACGCCGGTCTTCAATTCTGTCATCGCAGACAGTTGCTACGGCGGCGAGCTGGCCGTCTCGCACCTCTTGCGCGCCGGACACCGCCGTGTCGGCATTGTCAACGGCAAGCCGAACTACTACATGGCGCGCGATCGGCTTCAAGGTTATATCAGCGCCCACCAGCGTTTCGGAACCATCATCGATCCGGCGCTCATCGCGTCTACCACGTGGGAGATCGACGGCGGCTACGAGGCCGCGCGCGAGCTCCTGCGACTTGCGGATAGGCCGACCGCCATCTTCGCGACGAACGACATGCTCGCTGCCGGGACTATCTACGCGGCGCGGGACGCGGGCCTCGAGGTGCCGCACGATCTGGCCGTGGTCGGCTACGACGATCAGCCCATCGCCAGTTTCTTCCGGCCCAAACTCACCACGATCACCTACCCATGTTATGAGATGGGCCGTCAGGCCGCCGGGATCGTGCTGCGGCGCATTGCTGGGGAACAGAGCGACGTCGAGGAAATTGCACTCAAGGGTCAGCTCATCGTGCGGGAATCGTGTGGCGTTACGCAGGATGAGAGCGTGTTACAGGCTGAAGGCGACAGCTCGAACGCTGCACAGTGAGGGAGGAAGCATCGCAAAAGCGCGCGGGAACGTTACGCACCGTAGTGCTCGCCACCGAAAATTGCTGATTCATCAACGGAGAAAGTCGTCATGAATGACAAGATGAGCCGTCGTTCCGTGCTCAAACTGCTGGGCGGGCTAGCCGCCGGCAGCACCCTCAGCGGCATTCCGCTTGGACGCCCCCTCTTTAACATCAATCGCCTTCAGGACGCACAGGTCCTCAACATGCTCTCGCACTCCAGCCCGCAGACGGAAAGCTACCGCCGCACGGGCGAGGCGTTTGCCGAAGCGACGGGCATCCGCCTGAACATCACCGAAGTGCCGTTCAACGAGCTTCAGGTCAAGCTCATGACCGAGCTGCTGGCACAGACGGGCGCTTATGACCTCGCGCCCATTACGAACGCCATGATGTATCCCGCCGCGCCGTTCCTGGAAGACCTGGGCGCGCTGTACTCGGACGAACTGCTGGCAGACTTGTCGCCGTCGTCCATCGACAACTCTAAGGACCTGCAAGGCGTGGCGCGCGGCATGCCAATGCTCAATTCCATGCCTGCCAACTTCTACCGGACGGACTTGCTGGAAGCGGCCGGTCTTAAGCCGCCGACCAACTGGGACGAGTACCTTGAAGTGGCGAAGGCGCTCACCATCGAAGCGTCGGGCGACCAGCCGAAGATCTGGGGCACGCTCATCGAAGCCAGCGCGCGCGCCGTTCAACCCGCGTTCAAGCTGGTAGGCTGGTTCTATCAGGCGGGCGGCGGCCTTGCCGACGAGAACATGACGCCCACCGTCAATAGCGAGGCGAATGCAGCGGCCCTGCAGTTCATCGTTGACCTCGTCCACACGCACCAAGTCGCGCCGCCGGAAACTGCCGAGATGATCTACGAAGACGTGCACAACCTGTTCATCCAGGGGCGCGGCGGGACGGCGATCAACTGGCAGTACATGGTCGGGCTGGGCAACAACCCGGAGCTGTCGGTCGTGCCCGGCAAGTTCGCCGTGGCGCCACTTCCGGAAGGTGTGGCGAAGGGCGCGGTTGTCGATCACTGGGTCATGGTCGTGCCCAAGGACTCCCCGAACAAGGAAGCGGCGCTCAAGTACGTGGAGTTCGCCATCTCGAAAGAGCGCCAGCAAGACCTGCTCGTGTCCGAAGGTCTGGTGGCGCGTTACTCGGCGATGGACCCTGCCGACCCGGTCGTGCAGCAGGCCAATCCATTCATCGACGCCTGGCTGGAGCAGATGAAGTGGGCGAAGCCGCTGCCCAAGTGGGCGCAGATCAACACCGTCATGCAGCGCATCTCGGTGGCGATGAATCTGGCCGTCACGCAGTCCATGACGCCGCAAGAGGCGCTTGACGAGGCGCAGTCAGAGATCGTGGAGATCGTGCGCTAAGGGCAAGCCGCTCCGCAGTGAGGCGGGTGGGTACCTTTCGCTGTTGCTCGAGACGCAGCCCTTGCCAAGCCGGTTCAGAGGCAACGAGGGAAGGGTACCCCCGCCCATTCTAGCAGTAGGTTCCGCTTAACCAAAGGCCGGACTCTATGTCCAACTCCTGGCTGGCAAGGCGGGCGAGCGCCCCGGCGACGAGCACATTGCTCCCCAGGCGACCCCGACTCCGCCGCGACACGCTGGTCGGCTTCCTCCTGATCCTGCCCGCGATGGTGCTGGTTGTTGGCGTCATGATCTATCCGACGCTGTTCAACCTGGGCATCGCCATGCAGGAGTGGTCATGGTCGACGCCTGCGGGCGCAGAAAAGCCCTTCGTCGGGATGGCGAACTTCGTGCAGCTCTTCAATTCGGGGCGCTTCTGGAACTCGCTGCGCATCAGCCTGATCCTGGTCGTGGCCGGGATCGCTATCCAGTACGTGCTCGGCCTGGGTCTGGCCTTGCTGCTCAACCGCAAGTTTTTCGGCCAGCGCATCTTCCGCGCCATTTTCATCCTGCCCATGGTGCTGGCCCCGATTGTGATCGCCATCCAGTGGCGCTACATGCTCTCCGGCAACTTCGGCGTGCTCAACTACCTGCTCAACCTGACCGGCATCGAAGCGCCGCGCTGGCTCTCGGACCCCGGCCTGGGCATCCCGATCCTGCTCGCCGTCGATACGTGGACGTGGCTGCCCTTCGTGGCCGTTATCTTGCTGGCGGCGCTGCAACAGCTCCCCCAGGAAGTGCTTGAGGCGGCGGAAGTGGACGGCGCGAACGCGTTCCAGCGTTTCCGGGCCATCGTGCTGCCCATGCTGCGCCCGGCGACGGTAATTGTGCTGCTCTTGCGCAGCACGGAAATCTTCCGCGCCTTCGACGTGGTATACGTGCTGACTGGGGGCGGTCCCGGTCGCAGCACCGAAGTGCTCGGCATGTTGCTGTACCGCACCGCCTTCGTCGAGGGCAACCTGGGCGTCGCCGCCGCGCTGTCGATCTTCATCGGCATCGTGGGTATGGTGATCGGCACGGTGCTCATTCGCACGATCCGCACCGAAGTGCGGCTGTTCTAGATTTCAGGTGGCATGATCATGGCTGCTGTGGCAACTTCTCCAACGGTCCACCGCCTCGCGCCAAGACGATCAGCGCGCGGCACGATCAGCGGCGCGCTCTTTTACCTGGCGCTGATCGTTCTCGCCATTGTGGACATCTTCCCGCTGCTGTGGATCGCCCTCAGCTCGCTCAAGACGCAGCTTGAAATCTTCCGGATGCCGCCCAGTTTGCTGCCGGAAAACCTTACGCTGGCGAATTACGCCGATGCGCTGGCGCTTCTGCCGCCCGGTCAGCAGCCGGTGTCCGATATTCCGTCTGGGCTGGTGAACTCGATCCTGATCGCCAGCGCCTCGACCGTGCTCCTGATTATCGTCAGCACGCTGGCCGGTTACGCCTTCGGCAAGCTCAACTTTCCAGGCCGCAAGCCGATGCTTATGCTGATGCTCACCCTGCGCATGCTGCCGGGCATGGTGCTCGTCGTGCCGTTGTTCATGCTCGCCACGCAGATGCGGCTGTTCGACACGCGCTGGCTGCTGATCATCGTCTACACGGCCTTCAACCTGCCCTTCGCCATCTGGCTGCTCTCGGTATTCTTCCAGGAGATTCCGCAAGACCTGGACGACGCGGCACGCGTAGACGGCTGCACACGCCTGTCGGTGTTGTATTACGTCTATCTGCCGCTGTCCAAGCCCGCCCTGGCAACGGTGGCTATCCTCGGCTTCATGGCGATGTGGAACGAGTTCATCTTCGCCGTGACGCTCACCTCGTCGGTGGCGGCCAAGACGATGCCGGTAGCGCTGGCGTCCATGCAGGCCGCGTTTGAGACGCGCTGGGCGGTGATGACTGCCGGGGCGGTGCTGCAAAGCCTGCCCGCCATCCTGCTGGTAGTCTTTGCCCAGCGCTACATTGTACAAGGGCTGACTCTGGGCGCGGTGAAAAGCTGATTGAGCAGATCATGAAGCGCATTATCCTTGACACCGACATTGGGACGGATGTGGACGACGCCATCGCGCTGTCGTTGGCGGCGCTCTCGCCGGAGTTGCGTATCGAAGGCGTGACGACGGTCCACGCCGACGCCGCCCTGCGGGCACGCATCGCCCGGCGCATCCTCGATCTGGCTGGGCGCGCGGATATTCCCGTGGTGGCGGGCGCGAGCCAGCCGCTTCAAATGCCGCTGCCGCCCAACTTCCATTGGATGCCG
>JADZBY010000467.1 GCA_020851855.1 Anaerolineae bacterium | reverse complement strand
AGGCTGGGCGTCAGGCTGGGCGTCTCCCTCGGCGCGCTCGTGGCGGTGTGCGACTCGGTCATGGTCAGCGTCGGCGTAAAGGTGAGCGTGGCGGTGGCCGTTTCCGAGGCCGGGACGACGATCACAGCGTCACCGGGCGTGGCGCTGGGCACAAGGGCGGCGGGCGTACTGGTCGCCGCGCCGTTGTTGCCCTGCGACGCGGACAGCGCCAGCGCGCCGATGACGATCAGCGCGACGAGCACCACACCGCCCAGCAGCAAGGCGGGCAGGGCGCGCGACCGGCGGGGCGGCTCGGCTTCCACGGTGGCGAGCGGCTGGTGCGGCAGGGTGGGCGGCCTGCCGCCGGATGAGGGCGTCGCCTGGGCCACTTGAGCCGCCTGTGCCGGACTCGCGCCGGCCTGCGTGCCGCGCGGCGGCGATGGCGGGCGCGGCGCTGGCTCGGCGGCGGTCAGCACGCCCGACCACTGGCCGGACGGGACGGCGGGCACGGGCGCGCCGGTCGCCACGGCGCGGAAGGCCGCCGCCAGCTGCCCCGCCGAGACGAAGCGGCTGTCCGGCTCTTTGGCGAGCGCCTTGTGCAGCACCTCGTCCACGGCGGGCGGCAGCGCCTTGTTCTGCGCGCTGGCGGCGGGCGGCGGCTCGTAGATGTGCATGTGCATGATGCGGTACGGCGTATCGCCCAAGAACGGCGATGTGCCGGTCAGCATCTCGAACAGGATCACGCCCAGCGCGTAATTGTCGGTGCGCGTGTCGGCGGGCTGGCCGCTCCACAATTCCGGGGCCATGTACGACGGCGTGCCCATGATCATGCCGGTGCGCGTGAAGCCGGTCGACTCGTTGAGCAGCTTGGCGATGCCGAAGTCGGTCAGAAAGGCGTTGCCGTCCTTGTCGAGCAGGACGTTGTCCGGCTTTAGGTCACGGTGAATCACGCCACGCTGGTGGGCGTAATCGAGCGCGGCGGCGATCTGGTCCAACATCCGGCTGGCGTCCGGGATGGCCAGCGGCCCGCCAGAGCGCACCCGCTTGCTGAGCGAGCCGCCTTCGAGCAGCTCCATGACCAGGTAGGACAACCCACGCTCGTGGCCGTAGTCGAACACCTTCAGGATGTGCAGGTGGCTCAGGGCGGCGATGGTGCGCGCCTCACGCTGGAAGCGCTCGGTGAAGCCCTGCTCTTCCACCAGATCGGGCCGGATGATCTTGATGGCCACGTCGCGATCCACCGACAGTTGGCGGGCGCGATACACCGTCGCCATGCCGCCCGATCCGATCTTGGCCCGGATTTCGTATTGCCCCAGTGTCTGGCCGATCAAGCTGTCCACGGCAGTTTCGCTTTCTGTTGCGTGTTGAGCGTGTTATGCGCCAACTGCGCGCCGCGCGGCGGTTACGGCAGGTTACGGCAAGTCCGCCTTATAGCTTACACCCGGAAGCGTTATCCCGTCAGGCCGCAATGCATTTTCAGCCTCGGCGTCGCGGTACAGCGTCGAGAGGAAGAAGGCCGCCGCGAAATGGCCGATCACGTCGTAGGCGCGCGACGGCTCCCAGACGGCGTCACGGCAGCGCCCGCCCAGGTCGTCGCCGCATGGCCCGACGAAGACGGAATGCGACGCGCCTTCCAGCGTCACCGCATAACGCGGGCGGCTGCTGATCCCGGCGTAAATGGCGTCCGCGTCGCGTGCCGGCGGCGTGGTACTGTCCGCGCTGCCGACCATGACCATCATCGGAATCTCGACCGCCGCCAGCCCAGCCGGGCCAAAGGCGGGCGCGTTCCACGGGGCGAGCGCCAGCGCCGAGCGGATGCGCGGGTCGCTGGTGGCCGGGAACAGGCCCGCCGGGTACGGGTCGAGGCCGCGCGCCTGGGCCACCTGCGGGCCGACGTTCATGAAGGTGCACACGATCATGGGCGAATCGGGGCCGCCCAGGTTCTCGGCGCACCAGTCGCGCAGCGCCGCGAAGTCCAGCCGCGCGCCGCTGGCCGCCACGGTGGTGTACCCGCCGAACGAGTGCCCGGACACGGCGCTGCGGCTCGTATCGGCCAGCCCGGCGAAGACGCCGCCCGGCGCACTCAGCCGCTCCAGCTCGTCGAGCTGGCGGAAGACGTCGGACGGGCGCAGCGCGAAGTCGCGGATGATCTTGGCCGCGACGGCGCTCAGCCGGGCCAACGGCACGCCTTCCCGCTCGTTGAAGATGCCGATGGCAGCCAGGTCCGTGCCAGGGTGGTTGGCGGCGATGACCACGAAGCCATACGAGGCCAGATGCTCGGTCAGGAAGGTGCTCTGAAAGCGCGTGCCGCTGAAGCCGTGCGAGAAGACGATCACCGGGTACGGCGCGCCGGACATGTCGGGCGCGGCGTCCACAAGCGCCTTGCCGGGGCCGAACAGCGGGTAACTGGCCGTGCGCGCGCCGCCATCGGCCAACGCCGGATACCACACCGTCGCATCGAGTGGGCGCTCCGGGTCTTCCAGCCGAATCTCTTGCGTCCCGACGGCATACGGGCCGGGCGGAGCATAGGTGAGCGGAGTCTCGCCGCCAGCCTGGGCCGAGACGGGAGACACGGGCAGCACGGAAAGGGTCATGAGTCCGATGAGCGCCAATACGACAGTACGCCGAAACATGAGATATTCTCCGAGAAGTAGACAAATTAGGGGTCAGGTGCACGCCCGACGCCATGCGCGCCAAATCGAGAACTTCATCCATGACGCCCCGCGCTGAAGCACGGGGCTGAAGCTACGAAGCCCTGCCGGGCTGAAGGCACAGCATCTTAGCCCGAAGGGCTTTGTACACTCAGCACGGCGCTTCAGCGCCGTGCACGCCCCACGCCATCCGCGCCATTGTGCGGTGAGGGCGCGGCGTTGTTATATTCTGAGCCGTACACGGACGACCTCACCACCGACGATTATAGCCCCTCGGCGCGCTGCCGGACGGGGCCGGAATGATTTTGTGATGAGAAAACGAAGGGAGACGTGACGATGCCCAGGATGCCCCGGTTAGAGAAGGCAGAGATTCAGGACCGGTTGGCCAAAACGCCCGGCTGGAGCCTCGAAGGCGACGAGATCAGGCGCAGTTTCACGCTGAAGGACTTCGCCTCGGCGCTGGTGTTCGTTGGCGCGGTGGGCCACCTGGCGGAGCAGGCGAATCACCACCCGGACATCACCATCAACTACAACAAGGTCACGCTGGCGCTCACCACACACGACTCGGGTGGCCTGACCGACAACGATTTCACCCTCGCCGCGCGCATCAACGCCTTGATGCCGTAGCGCCCTCACTCCCCCGGCCCCTTTCTCCCTCATGGCGAGAGGGGGAGCAGAGGATGCCTTCGGTGTCGTTCCAGCGTGTCCATTGCGGTATTCTTCTCCCCTCTCCATGAGGGAGAGGGGCCGGGGGTGAGGGTTCACAGTTCCAGATTTTCCCCCACAAAACAAACGCGGGACGCCGGAAACTCAGAGCCGGCGTCCCGCAAACAGGCGGACAACGCAAGCGTTGTCCCTACCCAGCGCCTTACCGCGCGAAGAGCCGCCCGACGCCCGCCACGAGGTCTTGCAGCCAGCGCACGAAGAAATCCACGAACTTGAATGCGCTCCGGAATTGCCGCGGCTCGACCGGCTCCGGCGCGGCCTGTTTCGCCTCGACCACCTGCCGGTTCAGGATGCGGATGCCGAGCGAGAGGGCCAGCGCCAGCCCGACCACCGCGCCGATGACCACGACGGCGATGATCACGAACAGGATGAACTTCTCGCCCGTGACGGCCAGCGCCGAGGCGGCAGTATCGCGCGTCTGGGCCGAGCCGACGGGCACGATCGGGTTCATGGCCACGAACATCACCGCGCCAACCAGCAGCGCCACGACGCCCACCGCGATGAGGATCGGGCGGATGAGCGGCACGATGTGTTCCCGCACGAACGGGATTTGCTTCTCCGCGAAGAGCACCACCTCACGCACCGGTTGCGGGCGCGGGCGCTCGGCGGCGACCAGCGCAGCCGTGTAACCGGGGCCTTCGTGCGCCGACGCGCCGGGGCTGGCGAACCCAACGCCCCACAGGAAGCCCAGCGTCATGGCGAAACCGCCAAAGAGCAGCGCCGTGCCTTCGACCGGGCCGGCCCCTGCGCCGAGCGGGAACGGGATCAGGAAGGTGATGTAGGCCGGGACGACCAGCACTGCCGCCAGCGCCGCGCCGAGCACGCCCTTCAGCACGAAGCCGAGCGCGACGAAGACGATGGGCACGATGCCCACGTACAGCGCGATGGCCAGCAGCAGCGTGCCGAACTCCGCCGTGGCGGGCGGGATCGGGTAGTGCAGCAGGACGTAGGCGGCGATGTTGAAAACCATGCCCAGGAACAGCCCACGCACGCCGCCGAGCAGCAGACCCATGATCATCAGCGCCAGCGCCGAGACCAGGAAAATGCCGCCCAGCGCGATGGAGCGATAGGTGATCGCCGCGCCAAGACCGAGCGCGACCGCGCCGACGATCCCGCGCAGCAATCCAGGTCGAAGCGTTGGCAACATCGTTCGGCCCCTCACAATCACAGTACGTAGATGACGGCGAAGAAGAAGACCCACATCAGGACGACGAACTGCCAGAAGACAACCGCCGCCTCAACCATCCAGTAGCGCTCT
>JADZBY010000466.1 GCA_020851855.1 Anaerolineae bacterium | reverse complement strand
GACGCGGACTTCTCGCGCTGGGTGGCGCCGGAGTCGATGGCGGACGTGATCGCGTTCCTGATCTCGGACGCCGCGCGGGACATCAGCGGCGCGTTGATCCCGGTCTATGGCCGCGCCTGAGCCTGGATTGGCCCGGCGGCTGGCCCGTTACGTCGCCCTCGTCCTCGGCGCGCTCGCGCTGGCGGCGTGCGGCGGCTCCAGCGGCCCCGTCCCGACCGCGACTCCGGCGGTCACGGCGCAGGTGATCGTCGTCACGCGCCCGCCCGCCCCCACCCAGTCCAGCGGCGGTCCCGCCGACCATGCGCGCGGCGCGGAATCGCCCTATCTGACCATCGTGCAGTACGGCGATTTCCAGGATGCCGCCACGGTCGACGTGGCGCGGGCGCTGCTCAGGATCAGCCAGCAGTTTCCCGCCGATGTGCGGCTGGTCTGGCGGCATTTCCCGCAAGAATCCAACGACAAGGCAGCGCTTGCCGCCCAGGCCGGTGAAGCCGCCGCCGCTCAGGGCCGTTTCTGGGAGTTTCACGACCTGATCCTGGCCCGCCAGGGCGAATGGGCCGCCCTCACGCCGGACGCCTTCCGCGCCGCGCTGCGAGATTATGCGGCGCAGGCGGGCATCCCGGACCTGAGCGCCTTTCAGACGGCGCTCGATACCGCCCAGTACGCGGCGCTGGTGGACGCGGCGCGCGCCGATGCGCTGGCGACCGGCTTTCGGGCCGTGCCCGCGCTCACCTTCCGCGACGAGCCGTACACCGGGCGCATTGACGAGTTCACGCTGGGCAACTTCACGCGCCTGATCCTGCTCGAAAAGCGCCAGTATGACCGCCAGCCGGCCATGATCATCAACGTCGATAACGACTATAAGGCGCGCCTCGTCACCGAGAAGGGCGACGTGCTGATCCAGCTATTCGTGGCCGATGCGCCGGTCACCGTGAACAATTTCGTGTTCCTGGCGCGCGAGGGCTGGTACGACGACATCACCTTCTTCGCCGTCACGCCGGAGATCGCACAGACCGGCGATCCGAGCGATACCGGCCTGGGCGGCGCGGGCTATACCATCCTGGATGAGGCCGACAACGGGCTGATCTTCGACCGCGAAGGGCTGGTCGCGATGGGGCGGCAGCGCGGCGCGGCGAACAGCGCCAGCTCCCAGTTCTTCATCACCTATGGGCCGTTGCCGCCGGAAGGCTTCAACGGCCAGTACACCATCTTCGGCATGGTGCTTGAGGGCATGAGCGTGCTGCGCCAGTTGACCCCGCGCGACCCGTTCGACACGCTGCGTTATCCCAATCCGCCGCCCGGTGACCGCCTGCTGCGCGTCGAGATCATCGAGACGCCGGGAAGCTAGATGAGGTCCTGCCTGTGACTGGATTCGAGCTGTTGCTCTTCACGCTCCTGGTAGCGGCGTTCCTGTTTTTCGCCGCCAATCAGATCGGCGCGCGGGTGCTCATCCGCCGCCGTAAGCCCGATCCCGCCGATCCGCCGTCCAACTACGGGCTGGCCTACCAGGATGTGCAGTTCAAAGCCCGCGACGGCACGCCGCTGGCCGGCTGGTGGATTCCCGCAACGGGCGAGCCGCGCGGCACACTGATCGTGTGTCACGGCCTGTCGGGCAGCATG
The DNA here is from genome assembly GCA_020851855.1 of Anaerolineae bacterium. Classification (GTDB taxonomy): domain Bacteria; phylum Chloroflexota; class Anaerolineae; order Aggregatilineales; family UBA2796; genus JADZBY01. The sequence continues at coordinate 7,116 of JADZBY010000466.1, read as the reverse complement.
GACCGCGATACGCGACATGCGCCGGGCCTGCACCGGGCCGGCTTCAACGTGCTCATGTTCGATTTTCGTGGCCACGGGCGATCCGGCGGGCGCTGGGTGACGTTCGGCATGTTCGAGATCGACGATGTGCTCGGCGCGGTGGATTTTCTGTGGGCAGCCTATGGCGTGAAGCGGCCCGGTGTGTTCGGCTTCAGCATGGGCGCGGCGACGGCGCTCATCGCCGCCGCGGCAGCGCCGGACAAATTCGGCCCGCTCGCTTGTGACAGCGCATTTGTCCTGCTCAAGAATACGCTCGCGCGCTGGCTGCTGCGCTTCGGCGTGCCGTACCTGTTCGGCTGGCAGTACATCGCCTGGACGCTCTTCGCCGTGACCACGGTGACGCGCGGGCGCATCGATCAGGTGGACCCGATCCTGTGGACGCCGCACGTCGCCAGCCCGGTGCTGTTCATCCACGGCGGCGCAGACCGGCTCGTGCCGCCGCGTGAGGTGCAGGCCATGATCGAGGCCGCCGCCGGGCCGGTCGAGCGCTGGGAAGTGCCCGGCGCAGGCCATCGCGGCGCGTGCGAGGTGATGCCCGACGAATACGAGCGCCGCGTCGTCGCCTGGTTTGCGCAGCATGGAACGGCCTGAGCGCGGCGTTGCGTGTGGGCGCTATTCGCCCGCCTCTTGCGGCAGCGGCGTGTCCTGTTCAATGAACAGCACGTTATCGTCGCCGTCGTAGGAGAACAACTCGGCATAACGCGCCCAGTTCACCGCCGTCTCAAGCTGGCGCTCGGCCTCGTCGGGGGATAGTTCCAGGCTCAGCGCCGTGGTGAACACTTCCCAGGTCAGCCGCTTGTCCGGCGCGCGGTCCAGCATGGTGCGAATCCAGCGGATGAGCGGCACACGCCGGATGCGCGCTGCGAAGATCTCTTTACGGGCCTGGATGCGCGCCTCGGCGAACGTCTGGCCGAGCGGAGTCAGGCTCAGATCGCCCGCGTCGACGCGCGCCAGGCCGAGCAATTCGGTGGCCTCGATGATGGGCAGGATGTCGTTCAGGCTCTCGCCCAGCGTCTCGGCCAGCCGGTACACGTCGATCTTGTCCGCAAATTCCTCGTTGACGCGCTCCAGCAAGCCGGAGATGGCCGAAATCTGCGCGTGCGGCAGCGGGCGGGTGCGGCCCGGCTCGCCCGGCGCGGAGCCAAGCTCTTCGGCCTCGGTCTGCGTCCGGCCCACGACGGTGGCGTAAATCTGGTCGATGAGCTGCAACAGGGCGCGGTCCTTGCGGCTGCGTGGGTGCGGCAAGGTGACCGGCACGTCGGCCATGATGTGCCCCGGCGCTTTGTCCAGCACCACCACGCGGTCGGCCATGAGCACCGTTTCCTCGATGCTGTGGCTGACCATCAGGATGGCTTTGGTGGGAATCGCGCCGCTGATCCACAGCTCCATCAGCTCGCCGCGCAGGCTCTCTGCGGACAGCACGTCGAGCGTGGAGAATGGCTCGTCCAGGCACAGCAATTCCGGTTCGACGGCCATCGCCCGCGCAAAGCCGACCTTCTGCCGCATCCCGCCGGACAACTCGCGCGGGTAGGCCAATTCGAAGCCGTCCAGCCCGACGCGGTCCAGCAGATTCAGGGCGCGTTTGGTGCGCTGCAACGGGCTGAGGCCGAGCGGCTTGAGCACCACCTCGACATTTTCCTGCACTGTAAGCCACGGGAACAGCGCGTACGCCTGGAAGACGATGGTGGTGTAGGGATTGATGCCGTCCAGCGGCTTGCCCCGGTACATGACCTCGCCGCTGGTCGGGCGCAACAGGCCCGCGATGATGCGCAGCAGCGTGGATTTGCCGCAGCCGGACGGCCCCAGCAGCGCCACGAACTCGCCGGCGTGGATGGTCAGATTGATGTCGCGCAGGGCTTCCGTGGCGCGCGTGCCACGCCCGTAGGTCTGGTTGACGCCGGTCAGGCGCACCAGTTCTTCGCCCAGCGGCGCTTTGGCTGTCGTCGCTTTGTGGGGCATCGCCACAGCACCCATCCTTCCCGTTGCCTGCTCCCGTGACTCTAGCGACGGCGGCGTGTATGTGCAAAATCTGTTCTGGGGTTGGCCTTCACGCCACCGCTCAGCGCACCGACCAGACCGGCAAGTCGTTCAGGATGTTCTCGATCTGCGCCGGGAAATCCTTGGCGCGGATGGGCTTGCCGATGAAGCTGTGGAAGCCGAGCGTGCGGGCGTTCGCCATCTGACTCAGATGGGCGGTATAGGCGACGACCGGCACGCGCGCCAGCCGCCGCTCACTCTGGATGGCATTCAGCACCTCGTAACCGTCTGCGCCGGGCATTTCCAGGTCCACGAAGATGATGCGTAGATTGCGCAGCCCCAACGCCACCTCGACCGTTTTTCGGCTGTCGTACAGGCTGGTGTAGCCGATGCCGAGCCGCTGGAAGTGGCTGATCAGCACCTGCGCCCCGGCAGCATCATCCTCGACAATCAGTACATGCACGCTCTCAGGTCGTTCGTCCGTCATCGTTTGTGTCACTCTCACGCGCCGGCCTGCATCCACAGGGTGGGGTGGTCACGATGGCCCGGTTGCCGGGGTTATCTTCGACCACGATGCGACTACTTCAATGTGTGCGTCGATGTGCGCCGCTCACGGCACTACCCAGATGGGCTTACCGGCGAGAATGGCCTGGAGCTGCTCGCCCAGCAGCGCACTGCGGATGGGCTTGCCCAGCAGGCCGTCGAAGCCGCTGCTCCGGATGTGATTGACCTCGGAGACGGTCACGCTGGCCGTCAGGGCGATGATTTTACTCTGGTTGAAGCGGGGATCGCCGCGCAGCCGCTTGAGCAGCGCGAAGCCATCCTGGCCACGGAGATGAATATCGAGGAATATAACGTCTGGAATGGCCGGCAGTTGCGTGAAGCAGGCCAGAAAGGCCTCGCTGCTGTCGAAGATCGTGACCTGCGAGTAGCCCAGGCCGCGCCGCAGCAGCATATCCATCACGCGGCGGCTCAGCGGATCGTCCTCGACGTACAGGAATATTGGCTGCGTGGACGTCATGGCTCTGCCCTTTCCCGTGAACGGGATGTGGCGCATCGTACCCCGCGTTTGTGGCAGGCGGCATCAGGCGATAGCGGCAACCGCTTCCTTGATCGGGATGGCAACCGAGAATGTCGAGCCGCGGCCCTCTTCGCTCTCGGCCCACAACCGCCCACCGTGCGCTTCGGCAAGGTTGCGGCAGATGGGCAGGCCGAGGCCTGTGCCGTGCCCTTCTTTTTTGCCGTGTTCCGCCTGCCTGAAGGGCTGGAAGATCGTTTCCAGATCGTTGGCGGCAATGCCCAGACCGGTGTCGCAGACGGCGAGCCGAATCTCGTCGCCGCAACGCTGCACGTTGACCGTGACGCTGCCGGACGGCGTGAACTTGATGGCGTTCGAGAGCAGGTTGAGCAGGATTTGTGTCAGTCGCCGCCGGTCGCCCCGGATGATGGGCAGGTTCGGCTCGATCTCGACAACAAGGCGGACATCTTTGTCGCGGATCAGACCGTACGCGGTGGCGACGGCGTTATCGACTATCGCGCCGAGATCGACATCCTCAATGAACAGCTCAAGCGCGCCCGATTCGATCTTGGTCATATCCAGAACGTCGTTGATCAGGCCCAGCAAGTGCTCGCCGCTGGTGATGACATTGTGCAGCGCCTCGACCTGTTCGGAATTGACCGGGCCGAGCATCCCACTCGCCACAAATTCGCTGAAATTGAGCACGGAGTTAAGCGGCGTGCGCAGCTCGTGGGACATGCTGGCCAGGAAGGCAGATTTGACCTGTTCCTGGCGGCGCAGGTCTTCTGCCACCCGCTCTTTTTCCAGCGCTAGGTCGCGGGCGATTTGCCGGTCGCGCTCCAGGAGCTCGCGCACCCGTCCGAGCAGGGTGATGGCCGTGCCCACGCCGCCGAAGCAAAACAGCACGATCAGGCTGGAATAGATGTCCGCTTGCATCACGTTCATGGGAACCTCGAACACGAGGTCGGCGAACGGCACGCGGATGGTCATCACGAGCATCAGGATCAGGGTTTCTACCAGCGTAATGTACGCGGTGGAGCGCATGTCGAGGAAGACGCTGGCCAGAAACACGCCGACCAGCGGGACCGACACGTAGGCATACGTCGGCGCGCCGGTGATGACGAGCATCGTCCCGAAACCGAGCACCGCGATCCCGGCGACGAGCAGCAGCACCGAGCGGCGGTAATCGGGCGATTTGGCCACGGCGTACACCGGGAAACCGATCAGCCCGGCGGCTATGGCGGGCGAAATGTAGATCAACGTGTGCCGCACCGGTTGACCGGGCCGGATCGTCACTTGCAGGATGACCATCAGGCCACCGACGGTGAGGCACACCAGGAAGGCCAGACTCACAGACAGCAGCGCCCGGACTTTGCGGCGGTCGTCTGCGGCCTGGATGGTGGGGTGCGGCTCGGTCAGGCGCAGCAGCCACCGCATGAGGGGAGAGACCTGAGCGGTGGCCGTGGACGGTGGCGACGATGGCGACGGTGGCATAGGCGGAGAGGATGGAGTCGCGTGTGTCATGAGTCGTGGATACCCCGAAGTCAGCGGTGCAGCGTGAGCGCGCTACAACAAACACCTCTATTATAAATAGGCTACCTATGTGCAGCGTGTAACGAACCTGCAACAGGTCCGTTGCTGCTCGGCGCGCCATTCTACGCAACGTCTACATAAACTCCACACAGGAATGGTGACGCGGCGAGTCAGGGCGGCGGTCAGCCGTTCGGCAGAAAGCCCGCCAGCGCCAGGGCGGCGATGCTCGACGCATCGGTGAGACGCCCGGCGCGGATCAGGCCCGGCACATCGCCGGGGTGAACCGACTCGGCGGCGACGCCGTTCGGCTCGTCGCCATCCAGCGGCGCGTGCTCCAGCCCGGTTGCCTCATAAATGAGCGTTTCGGCGCTGAGGTATTTGACGGACGGGTGAACGCGGCCAACGAAGCGCAAACGCGCCGGGCGGTGGCCGATTTCTTCGCGAAGCTCGCGCTCGGCGGCATGTTCCGGGGCCTCATTCATGCTGATCTCGCCGGTGGGGAGCGCCAGCGCCTCGTGACCGAAGGCCGGCGATAACTCCCGCACGAATACGAGGCGGCCTTCGTCGTCGATGGGAATGAGCAAGACGGCGTTGGCCGTTCGCACGAATGCATCGCCGTCTTTGTTCTCGATAAGCTGCATCCAGCGGTGGGTGTAGAGCACACGGTCCATGATGATTGTTGGTTCCTTTGGCTGGCAGGGGTGACCTCACCCCCGGTTTCTCCCAAACAGTGAAGGGAGTTTACCTCGTATTGGCCGTGTGGTTCCCGCTTTTGGGCGGAAACCGGCGAAGGGGTGAGGTCCAGAGTGCTCAGATGGCCGCGCGACGCCACCAGAGCCGGCGGCGCGTCCGGCGCAGGTCGACCCGGTAGGTGCGCGCCAGGATGAACTGCACCACGAGGCCGATCACGAACAGGATCAGCGTCCAGGCGGCGTTCAGGCCCAGGCCGAGCGTTAGCATCTGTGCGCCGAGCAGCGCCGACACGACGATCAGGAATTGGAAAGACAACCCCAGGAACAGCAGACCGAACAGCAAGCCGCCGATGAGCAGCGCCACCGCCGTCACCGGCGTGAGCGCCAGCAGCGTGGCTACACTGCGCGTGATCAGGATGCCCACATATGCGCCCATGAGGAACACGGCGACCTGATACAGCACGATGGACAGCGCCGCGCCCAACAAACCGCCGATGAGCATCACGAATAACGAGGTCATCGTGTCGCTTGTCATCACCAGCGAGGTGGCCAACGCCGCGCCGAGCACGAATCCGGCCAGCAAGATGACCCAGTCGTAAATGCGCCAGCCCGCGACGAGCAGGATCACGCCGCCGATGATGAGCAGTACGCGCACCACGTCCGAGCGCGCCGCCTGCCCCAGCCGGTCGATCATGGTATCCAGCCAGCTCGCCGTCGTCTCCACTGCCGAGACCGTGCCTTCCACCAATTCGTCGGCCACGTCGTTCGGCGGCGGCGGCGTTCCGGGAAGCGGCGTGGCATCCAGCGCCACCGTGCCGCAGCCCACGAGCGCCGCTGTGAGCAAGAGCATCACGAGCACGTTGCCGAGCCGCCTCGCCGGGCGTGGCGTGCTCGCCTTTGCCAGGTACAGCATCCTTCACAGTCCTTTCCCACTACCCTACCATCCGCGCAATAGAAAACGCCCGCGTCCTCTGAGTGCATCACAGAGGGAGCGCGGGGCGTTTTCGACACGTCGGCCAGTCTGCGACGCCACGAACAAAGTAGACAAAGTATCAGGCGGCGCGCCGGAAGAAGTTCCCGATGGCCAGCAGAACTACCGCGCCCACGGTGGCAATCACCAGGTTGACCAGGACAAGGCCCAGCCCGGAGTCGTTCGGCCCCGGTCCGACGTTGAGCAGCCCGGCGACGAACCCGCCGATGATCGCGCCCGCGATGCCCAGGATGATGTCCATGAGAATGGGCGCATCCCGGCGGCCCATGACCGTACGGGCCAGTGCACCCGCGATTGCGCCCACGACGAGCCAGCCCAGGCAGATAAACGGCGCGCTCAGTACCCAGTTGATGAATTCCATAGCCTACTCCTCATACGGTTGCCGTGAATAGCGAATACCAACGACAGCTGAAGGTTCCGAGAAAGGCTGCGCAGGGCGTGCTGTACCTGGCTGTACCTGCACATCGCCCGGTTGCGCTGGCCCTTTGCCCCCTTCCGCCAGCGTTCAACCCGCACCCCCCGCGCCCTCACTGTACGACGATAGTCATGGGTGGGCATGGGTCAACAGAGGGTATTTGCACTCCCCCATCTGGGTGGTCTTGGACTAGTGCCCCAGCTAGGAAAGAGCACCCCCCTAACCCTGCCCTTCCCCCCATGCAGAGGGGAAGGGAAACCCGCTCTGAACGCCCCCACCCGTCATAGGGGTGGGGGAAACAGCCACGCGGCGGCGTTACTTGCGCCCACCAAAGCTGCCCCGGCTCCGGATGTTCGGGCTGTCCACACGCCTGCCGGAGCCGCCCAGGCCGCCGCTGCTACGCCTGCCGCCGAACAATCCGCCGCCAGACGAGCTGCCGCGCGAACCGCCG
>JADZBY010000465.1 GCA_020851855.1 Anaerolineae bacterium | reverse complement strand
CGCCGATCCAGGCCAGGATGCGCGGCTGGCGCACCAACCGGGAACCGAGACGCACGACCAGCGGCCCGATGCGCAGGAAAATCGGTTCGGGCGGCGGCGGCGTGATGGGCGCGGCGGAGCGCGCCGGGCGGGATGAGGGGCGCGGCTTTGATTTCGGCTTCGACTCGGCCTTCGGCTCGGATTTCGGCGTGCTGGGCCGGCGCGTCGCCGGTTTGGGCGTCGAGCCGGGCGCTGCGGCGGGCGCGGCCTTCGGTTTGCTGGCCCGGCGCGGCGGCTCCGCCGGCGGGGCGTCTTCCGGTGGGCGTGGTGCGCGCGCGCGGCGCGGCTTTTCCGGCGCGGCTGGCTCGTCCGGCTCGACGTGGGACGGGCGCGGCGCTTTGCCGCCAGGGAATTTCTTCTGGCCGGGCTGTTGGCTCAACGGGGGCGCTCCAGCGGCTCGCTCAGGGCGTCAGTTTCCGGATGGGGGGACATAACGCTGCCAGCGCGCGCCGCCGCCGGACAGCTCATAGATGGTATCGTCGCGCCCACGCAGGTACGCCACGCCGGTTTCGAGCGTCGTATCGCCTTGCAGCGCGCCGTCATAGGCCGTTTCCGGGCCGGTTGCCCAGCCGAGCCGGTCCGCCACGCGCGGTTGCTCGCGCCAGACCAGCCCGAAGCCGCGCACCGGTTGGGACAAACCTTCGGGCGGCTGCCGGTTCGGATCAAGCTCCGGGCCGCCTTCCTGAAATTGGTCCGGGAAAGCAGACCAGCCGGGAATGTCGCCGTCATCATACAGTACGTAAATCTGCCCCTGGGCCTGTACCCAGAACATGCGCCCGCGTTCGAATACCTGCTCGGCCATCGTGGAGATGACTGGCGGCCCTGGCGGGCAGCCGCCTGGATTCGGCTCGAAGAACCACGCGCCCTCGCAACCGAGTGGGATGGTGAGCGTTTGTTGAACTTCGGAAGGTGAATCGCCCGCCACGAGCAAGAAGCGCTCCGCCTGGCGCGCGCCGGGCCGCACCCGCACCTGAAACGAGCCGAAGCGCCCCACCGACCAGCTCTCGCCGCGCGCGCCGTCTTCTTGCACCCGGTAGATGGTGGCCCGTTCCGTGCCGCGCGCCAGCCAGTAGAGCGTGACCGTGTCGCCGGGGCTGACGTCGACGGCGTCCGTGGTGAAATAATCGATGCGCAGCGCGCCGGGGATGAGCGCGCTCTCCGTCGCCGTGACCACGAGCGCCAGTGGGCCGCCCGCCGCGCCTGCGATGGCGGTGGGCGACGGGCCGGGCGTGGCGCTGGGCGGCACAATGCGCGTCGGCGTGGGCGGCAGGGTCGGGATGGTGGGCGCGGTGCGGACGGGCGGCGACGTGGGCAGCGGGGGCGGGGTCTGGCTGGGCGCGAGCGTGGGCAGCACCGGGTCAAGCGCTGCCGCGCATCCGGCGATCAGAATTACGATGACTAGCATCGCCAGCGAGCGCGCCGCCAGGACCGGCTCTCGCCGCCAGCCCTGACCTGCTTCACGCACTGACGCCCGCTTCATGCGCCTGTTCCGCGTTGTGCCCTTCTGCCTCACTGAGCAGGACGCGCGCTCACCGGACCGGTCGTTTTGCCGCTCAATCTTCGGGGGGTGGGACGGGCAACGCTTCTTCGGGCACGTCCTTGTACTTCTCCCCGATCTCGACCAGCATTCGCGGGATGCCGTCCACGATGGGGTACTTGTAGCCCGAATCGTCGCACACCAGCCACGAATTGCCGCGCGCCAGCCGCAGCCTGCCGGGATCAGCGCCCTTGTCCTTGTAGTGCACCGCCACCGGGCAGCGCAGGATGTCCAGGAAATCCTGGCTCAGCGGCGCGGTCTGCGTCGTTTTCTGTTCGTCCATCGTCAATCCGATTTTCGTGTCACTTGGCCCGTGAATCTGGGCATAAGTATACCCTTTTGCGGGGGGGTGGGTCAAGCTTGCCGTGCGCCTGCGCGCCTGCCCCCCGCTCCCGCGGTGGATGGAAGTGCGGACAACGCAGGCGTTGTCCCTACGGCGCGCCCAGGGGCGAGGCGTTTCACATCTCCCGCAGCGCGGACTGCGCCCGGCTCTGGTGGCCGAGCCATTGGGAGAGCAGCAGCGCCACGACGGCCAATCCCAGCAGGATCATGCTGGTCCAGATGGCCGCTTCGAGGCCGTTTTCGCGCTCCAGTACGTTATAAATGAGCAGCGGCATGGTCTGGGTGCGCCCGGCGAGGCTCCCGGCCAACAACACCGTCGCGCCAAATTCGCCCAGCGCCCGCGCCCAGCTCAATGTCAGGCCCGACCCCAGCGCCGACCAGGTCAGCGGCAGCGTCACATGCCGGAACAACAGCAAGCCGCTCGCGCCGTCCACGCGCGCCGCGTCCTCGATCTCACGCGGCACGTTCTGGAAGCCGATCTGCGCAGCGCGGATGTAAAACGGGGCGGCGACGAAGGTCTGCGCGATGATCACGGCCAGCACGGTGAACGGGACCTGAATGCCCAGCCGGTCGAGCGCCGGGCCGAGCAGGCCATTGCGCCCGGTGGTCAACAGCAGCGCCAGCCCGGCCACCACGGGCGGCAACACGATGGGCAGTTCCACGAGCACGATCAAGACGCGGCGCAGCGGGAAACGCCGCCGGGCAAACACATAGGCCAGCGGCGTGCCGAGCAGCACGGTGAGCGCGGCGCTCAGGGCGCTGGTGAACAGGCTGAGCGCCACGGCAGACCCAACGCCCAGATCGGCGGGCGCGACGGTCCATACCTGCGCCTGGATGCCCCGCCCGACCAGCGCCAGCACCGGCACGGCGAGAAAAGCCAGCGCCAGCGCCGCCGCCGCGAATACCGCGAGCGTCGCCCACCAGCCTGCCTGACGGGCGGGCGTGATACGGCGGTCGCTGCCCGTCGCTTCGGCGCTTTTCACGGGGGAGAGAAGGCGTGCCATCGGCGGCGCGGCTCACCTGCCCCACAGGGCGCGCAGCGCGACGCCGCCACCCGCCGGGACCCACTCGCCAAGCTGCGTCACCTGGGCGCGACCCTGGCGGTGCGCCATGAAGGCCACACCGGGCAGCCGCGAGACCAGCGCGTCGTGGATGAGCGCCTGATCGAGCGTCTGGACGGCGCGGCGGATGGCCATGCTGAACGCGGTGCGCAGCCGGATCGGGTCCGTCGAGGCGCGGAAGGCCCAGAGGCAGCGCGGCCCCGGTGCAGCGGACAGCGCCGCCCACATCGCCGCTGACTCGTCAAAGCGCACCTCGTCGAGCGCCAGCCACGCGGGCTTTTCTTCGAGCGCGGCAAGGATTTGCGCGGCGAAATCGACCGCCGGGACATCCACGCGGGCCGGGATCGGCGCAACTTGTCGCCAACCGGGCGGCGGCTGAAGCTCGGCGGCGCGTTCCACGCTCATCCCCTGGCCCGGCGCGAGCGGCAGAAGCGCTTGAAGCAGCGTGGTCTTGCCTGCGCCCGCATCGCCTGCGATCATCAGCCCACGCCCGGCTTCGAGAAAGCGCCGCAGAAGCGTCGCCGCCTCGTCATCGAGCATCCCGCGCCCGACCAGATCGGCCAGCGCGGCGGGGTTGGCCGGGTGTAGCCGTATCTCGACGTGCAGCGCCGGGCTGATCGGCGCGCCGGTCACCGTGACGCGCGCCGGACGGCCCGCCAGCTTGACCCCGACTTCCTGGAGCGGCTCATCCGTCGTCAGGCGCGCGCCCGCCGAAGCCAGCACACGCCCGGCCACGCGCTCCAGGTGCGCCGCATCCCCGAAGCCGGACGGCGCACCGTGCAGTGAGCCGCCGTCGCGCCGGACGTACAGCCGGTCGTAGCTATTGATGACGATCTCCGTGACGTGCTCGTCGTCAAGATAGGCGCGCAGCGGGCCGAGATTGAACACCTCGTCATACACGGCGTCCAGCAGGGCCAGCCGCTCGGCGCGGGGCACGCTGACCGACTCGACGTTGAGCACGTAATCGACCACGTCGCGGATCATCTCGCGGCGGGCCGGTTCATCGGGCAACGCATCGCGCGTCAGCAGGTCGGTGCGCCCGCCGATTTCGGCCTCAAGCTCGGCCTCGATGCGCTCCAGCAGCCCGGCCAGCGACACGGCCCGCCCACCCGCGATCAGGCGCGGCGGCGTATCGTCAGACGGGGGCGGCGCGGCGTCGCCGTGGCCATCGTGCGCGGGTGGGTCGGAATCAGTCACGGTAAATTCCTCTGCAACGGACCAGAAGCGCGCCTATTGTAACATGCCCACGCGACGAACCATCAGAGGCGAGGCGGTTGGGCAACACAAACGCCCCCGGTATAACCGAGGGCGTCGTTCGGTTCAGAAGGCGCGCGGATGCCCGGTCGTTTACCCGCCCACGCACGCGGTTGGAATGAAGCCGTTATGTATACCGCTGGTGAAAATCTCGGTCCACTGCGGGAAGGCCGCATCTCCGGCCACGTCAACCGGTGTAGGATTTACGAACCATGTTTGACCCGCCCTGATGGCTTGGCCCGTCGCCAGCGGAGCGCCGCCCGGCCCGTTGAAGATGGCCACATCACAGGTGATGGTGCGCAGCACAAAGCCGGCAGGAATGGGCGGTCCGGCGTAGACGGCAGGCGCGGCAGGCGCAGATACCCCGAAGTTGGCGATGCTCACGGCGCGCGTGGCGCAGTTTATCGTGAGCGTGGCCGGCCCGACGCCACCGGCAGTGACGGTGATGGTCGCCGTGCCGTTCTGCGCCGTCCAGCCGGAGCCATTTCTAAAGGTGACGGAGCCTGCAATGCCGAGGGATGCGTTAAGGCTGATGCCAAGTCTTGTGTCAGGAACGGTGTTGAGATAGTTAACCGGCGTCCCGGATCCGCCGAGCGTCACGGCCAGCTCAAATGAGCCTGTCCCACCGGGTGTACCGTTAACCACGATGCCAAAATTGACGATGTCGTCTCCAATCGCGCAGTTGTTGGGTGCAAAGACCTGGACGTTGACGAACTGGATCGACGTGATCTGAGACGCCGCCCCGGCAGGTGTTACCGCCGGGAACATCATGAGAGCGAGCATAGCAAATAAGAGTATGATCCGTCGCATGATCGCCTCCTTGAGGGACGTAGGGGTTATTGTTCATAATATCACAAATACGTTTCCGTGTGTGGCAAACAAGGGTAAGTAGAAGGGAAGTCGGAGAAAAAAACGCCCCCGGTGTAACCGAGGGCGTCGTTGCGCGTCAGATTGGGTGCGGGATCAGGCGGTTGCGACCTCAGCCGCGACCCCACACGCCGCCCGCCGAGTTGCCGATCCAGTTGAAGCCATAATAGCCCGACACCGGATCGTGCACGATGATTGAGAACGCCCAGCCGGTCAACGGGACGCCCGCCACATCTGCCGGGATGGTGAAGTTGGTCAGCAGCGTGCCGTCCGGGTTGGTGACGGCAGT
>JADZBY010000464.1 GCA_020851855.1 Anaerolineae bacterium | reverse complement strand
GAATCGAGGCAGGTTTTTATCTGCGAAATCGTAGACGGCCTTGCTGTCCAGTGTCTCTCCTTCTGGACCATTAGCGCGAACGAGCGCGAGCACCACCTCATCTTCCCCACCCGGAATCGGGCTAGGCACGGCATATGCCGCAACTTCTGCCACTCCTGGCAGCTTCGCGAGTACCTGCTCAATTTCGGTCGCAGAGATGTTCTCTCCTCGGCGTCGAATGGTGTCCTTGATTCGGTCAATGAAGGTAAGAAGACCGTCCGCGTCTGCAACGCCCGAGTCTCCTGTATGAAACCAAAGATTCCTTGTTGCTTCGGCCGTCCTCTCAGGCATCCCTTGGTAGCCTTGCATGAACACGAACGGAATCTTCGGGCGCACAACAATCTCACCCACCTGCCCATGCGGCAGTTCGCAATCCGTCAGGGGGTCTACAACTGCGACATCGAACATATCATGCAGTATCCAGCCTGCTGCCCCCGGGCGCGGTGAGCCACAACGCCCCAATGCGCACATGTTCACCTCCGTCATCCCGTAGCCAGAGACTATGTCACGGACGCCAAAGCGTTCTCTGAACAAGCGGTCTATCGCTGAGACATTGGGGGCATTAAAGAGAACCCGCAGCGAGTGGTTTTTATCGTTTGGTGTTTGCGGTTGCGCCTCGATGAAGGCGCCAAGCGCACCGAGTACTGACGTTGCGGTGATGCGATAACGGCGAATGTCCTCCAGCCATGCCGAGGCTGAGAACCGTTCGCGCATGACTGCGGCCATTCCTTGAACGAGTGATGCGCCAAGTTGCATCAGTAGACCGTGGGCGTGGAAGAGCGGCAGTACGATGTAGCACCGGTCTTCGCCCGTCAAAGCCATGCTCTCAGAGGTGTTGATTGCGAACGCCGCGCAGTGACGATGGGGCATGAGTACCCCTTTGGCAGGGCCACTCGTTCCCGATGTGTAGATGACAGAAGAGATTTGTCGGGAGTCAGGGAGGTCACGGTCGACGGCTGGACAGCACTGCCATCCTGAGGCTCCGAACCAAGGCGCGAAGGGTTGCACGTAGCTCGAGAGGTGATGGCTTGGTGAATACGCGTCGCACAGGACAACCATCTCAATATTTGGGGCGCCAGGAAGTGCTTCTTCGATAGTTTGAACTAGACTGCTATGGCATAGAAGAAGACGCGCCCCACTGTTTTTCAACTGGTGCTGTAGAAAGTCTCGCTTCAGCTCAGTGTTGATGAGGACTGCGACAGCACCAAGGGTTCCCAGGGCGAGCCATGCCCGGACGAAGTCCACTGAGTTCGGGAGCATGAGCGCGACATGCTCGCCGGGTGTGACCCCGCTACGTTCGAACCAAGTCGCGGCACGCTGCACTTCGGTCCAGGCCTGTCCGAAACTGAGCGTGGGGCCACCCGCAACCGCTAGCCATGGGGCGTCGGCCTGCTGTTCAGCCTGTTCCCGAAGCATCGCGGGAAGAAGCCACTTCTCAGGCTCGTTGATTCCGGAGAACTTACTCATTGGCTGTTTGATATGAATGTCACATCGTCACTCGAGAGCCAGATTCAGGCCGCGCGCGATGCCCCCCCACTCAGACTGGTCCCGCCTAATGCGTTCGGCAAATGATTGAGGAGTTCCGGGGATGGGCAGGTAGCCGGCAGGAGCCAATACTTGCTGTACGAACGCCGAATCAGTGAGAATTTCGTTGACGTTGCGATTGACAGTTGCTAGGTGACCTGGTGACGAGCCCACAGGTGCGAACAGCCCCAGCCAGAGTGTTGAAGTGAAGTCAATACCCTGCTCAGATAGAGTTGCAACCTCCGGGAAAGTAGCGAGGCGCTTGTTTCCCAGTGCCGCCAAAGCCTTCATCTTTCCCGACTGGATGTGCGGCAATGCCTGGGCCGCGGCGAGCATTGTTAGCTGAACCTCGTTTGACAGCAGGGCGTTGACAGCGGGTCCTCCGCCCTGATACGGAATGTGCTGGATGTCGACGCCAGCACTCTTCTTGATTCTCTCCAATAGCAGGTGTGCTGAAGTACCAATGCCGAAGCTTGCCCAGTTCACCTTGCCTGGGTTCGCCTTAGCGAAGGCGAGCGCCTCCTTCAGAGTTCCCGGCCCTGTCGCTGGTCCGACAATGACCAACTCAAGACTTGCAACCGCCGCCACTGGGATGAAGTCGCGGTCGGCATCGTACGCCAAGCGCTTGAAAGTGTACGGATTCAGAGCCACGATGTCGGTGAGGAACATGCAGTATGTGAACCCGTCTGGCGGAGAGGATTTGCACGCGTTTGCACCAATTGTTCCTCCGGCACCTGGTCTGTTTTCGACTACGACTGATTGGTTGAGACGTTTACCGAGAGGTGCGGCAATCTGTCTTGCTAGGGCATCGGCGGCTCCTCCGGGCGGGTATGGCGAGATGATTCTGACTGGCTTAGGTGAAAAGTCAGCTTGTGCGTGGGCTACGCCCACCGCGAGGACCATCAGTAGCGGAAGTAGCGTCTTCATTGCCAGTGTCTCCTGTTAAGTGGGGTCGCGGAAGTAATAGTACAGGACCCTTGTAGTAAAAGCAATCGCCCGGGAGCTCCGCGCGCAGGCAAGGGCTCAGACGGCTGCGGACACGGGCAGCCCAGCGAAGAGGCAGTGGCTTAGACTCACCAAATGGCACGAAAGAACCTGGCGCCCGCGCAGGGCGCGTCAAATGACGTGGCGCGAAGCGAAGACGCTGCAACGCGCAAGGCATTAGTTCACAAGGGATTGGTTCTGCACTTCATGGGGTCGTCTCAGAATTCGGAAAATAAAGCACGGTAAGCGGTTTGCAGCGGCCGTGCATGTCCTCAACTGCCCGCTCAATCCTTGGCCAGCACGTCGATGATCGGACAAGTCGTATGGCCGTCCCT
>JADZBY010000463.1 GCA_020851855.1 Anaerolineae bacterium | reverse complement strand
GCGCCCTGATCGAGGCCGTGAGAAAATTACAAAGCCGTTGAAAAGGCTTGCCGCCGAGGAAGTCAGGTTTATGGGCCGAGCACACGTGAAACTGGACGCCAACGAGCGCATCGCCATCGGGGGACAACCCTACCGCGTGGCGGAACATCCCGCGCTGCCCGGCATCCCGTACATTCAACGCGGCGGGCGCGGCTTCGTCGTCCAGTTGATCCGGCCCGACGGCGAGCGGTTGGCGCTCAAGTACTTCAAGCTCAAGTATCGCGTGCCAGAGCTGGTCACGGTCGCCGCGGCGCTGGAACGTTACGCCGATATCCCCGGCCTGCGCGCCGCACGCCGCACCGTCTTCACCCGGACCACGCACACCGCCCTTCTCGACCAGTATCCCGCGCTTGAATACGGCATGTTGATGCCCTGGCTGCCCGGCGTGACGTGGTATGACCTGGTCACCACCAAGACGCCCATCAGCCCGCGCGAGAGTGTGCGGCTGGCGCAGGCGGCCAGCGCCATCATGGCCGGGCTGGAAGCGCGCGCCGTGGCCCATTGCGACATCGCGGGCGGCAACGTCATGGTCGAGCGCCGCGCCGCGCACATCGAACTGGTAGACATCGAAGAGATGTACGGGGCCGATCTGCCGCGCCCGGTCGAAGCGCCCGCCGGTCAGGACGGCTACCAGCACCGCACCAGCCGCGAGGGTGGGCAGTGGCGGCCTGATGGCGACCGTTTCGGCGGCGCGGTGCTTCTGGCCGAGATGCTGGGCTGGAACGACGGGCGCATCCGGGCCAACAGCGCCGACGAGCACTTTTTCGCCGCGTCCGAGCTTCAGGACCCGGACAGCGGGCGCTACCAGCTGATGCGCGACGTGCTGAGCGGCGCATTTGGCCCGCCGCTGGGGGAACTATTCGAGGCGGCGTGGCGCAGCGCGACGTTGGCCGATTGCCCGGCGCTCGCCGCGTGGCGCGAGGCGCTGAGCACCATCCCGGTAGACGATCAGCCGGAGACGTCGGCCAGCCATCCGCGCCCGGCCAGCCCGGTGGTCAGCGGGCGGCGCGCTGTCGGCCCGGCAGCGCCGCTGCCTTCACCAGAAGCGGCAGGGAGCGGGCCGGAAGTGGCCACGGCGCGCCTTGAAGGCAAACGCCTGTGCCGCAACTGTGGCGAGGTGAACGACTCGCGCGAGTCGTTTTGCAGGCGCTGTGGCTTTTACATCGGCATCGGCGCGCGCCGCCCCGCCAGCGTGACCGTGCCCGCCGCGCCGGGCGCAGCCGCTCCCCCTCAACCGCAGTCGCAGCCGCAGAAAGCGCCGCCGCCGCAAGCCGTCCCGCTGAACCGCAACCTGGACGAGGTCATCACCGCGCGGCGATTGGCCGGACCACAGGGCACGTTGCAGCGCGTCGAAACGCGCCCGCCCGCCGAACCGCCCGTGCAGGCCAACATCGGCGCGTGGCTGGTGGTCGGCCTGATCGCGCTCGTCGTGCTCGTGGTGCTCATCCTCGCGATCAGCGGGTGAGGCAGATTTGATACGATGGAAAACGCAAACGGCCCCGATCCACGCCGGATCGGGGCCGCTTCGTGTCAGCTTATGTCAGTCAGACGGGCGTCAGGCCGTCGCGGCGAGGTTCAGCACGATGTTCGTATCCAGGCGGATGCCGGGCGTCATCGTCGAGGTGAGCACCAGCCGCTTCACATACGTGCCTTTGGCCGTAGCCGGCTTGGCGCGCCGAATGGCATCCAGCACCGCGTTCAGGTTTTGCAGAATCTGGTCCTCGGTGAACTGAATCTTGCCCAGCGGCACGTGGATGTTCGCCGTCTTGTCGTTGCGGAACTCGACGCGGCCCGCACGGGCTTCGGCCACAGCGCGCGCCAGGTCATCGGCGGGCACAACCGTCCCCGTCTTCGGGTTCGGCATCAGGCCCTTACGGCCCAGTACCTTACCCAGGCCGCCGACCTTGCGCATCATCTCCGGGACGGCGATGGACACGTCGAAATCGGTCCATTCTTCGTTCTTGATCTTGTTGATCATCTCGTCGCCCGCGACGTAATCGGCCCCGGAAGCTTCGGCAGCGCGCGCCGCTTCACCTTCCGCGAAGACCAGGACTCGCACCGTCTTGCCCAGTCCGGCGGGCAGCACCACCGTGGTGCGCACCTGCTGATCGGATTGGCGCGGGTCGATGCCCAGGCGGGCGTGCAGTTCTACCGTTTCGTTGAAGCCCGCAAACGCCATTTCCTTCAGCAGCTTGATGGCTTCTTCCGGCGTGTAGATGCGCTGGCGGTCGAGTTTCTTGGCCGCCTCGAGGTATTTCTTGCCATGCTTGGCCATTAGTGTGCTCCTCTGTGGTCCAAACGAGCCGCAGCTCTCCCACTGTGTGATGCGTACATCTCAGGATAGTGGACAGTCGGCGCGTCAGTCGACGACGGTGATGCCCATGTTGCGGGCCGTGCCTTCGATCTGGCGCATCGCGCCTTCAATATCGAGCGCGTTCAGGTCCTGCATCTTCACTTCGGCGATCTCGCGCACCTGCTTGCGGGTCAGCTTGCCGACCTTGTTCTTGTTGGGCGCGTCCGAGCCTTTTTCGACGCCGGCGGCGCGCTTGATCAGGAACGCCGTGGGCGGGCTTTTCAGGATGAAGCGGAACGAGCCATCCGAAAAGATGGTGATTTCGGCAGGCACGATGTCGCCGATGCGGTTCGCCGTGCGCGCGTTGTATTCCTTGCAGAACGCCATCAGGTTGATGCCGTGCTGGGCGAGCGCCGGGCCGATGGGCGGAGCCGGATTCGCCTTCCCTGCGTTGATCGACAGGGTGACGACTGCTTTGACTTTCTTGGCCATTCTTGAACCTTGTCCTTACATGATACGGCGGCCCATGTGGACCGCCCGCTCACCGATGTACAAGCAGGGCCGGTCGGCTGGCAAATCTGCGCGCCAACCACGCCCCTCCATCTTGTGCGTGCGCAAAACTACGCCTTCTCGACCTGGAGAAAGTCCAGCTCGACCGGCGTTTCGCGACCGAAAAAGGAAACCATGACGCGCACCTTCGACTTGTCCATGTCGATATCGCCGACGATGCCGACGAAATCGTTGAATGGGCCGTCGATAATGCGCACCTTCTGGCCGGGCTTGTAGGTGACCTTGACCGTCGGCGCGGTGGCTTCCATGCGCCGCATGATCTGGCTCACTTCTTCCGGGCGCAGCGGCGTGGGTTCGTTGCCCATGCCCACAAAACCCGTGACGCCGGGCGTATTGCGCACCACGTACCAGCTATCTTCGTCCATCTTCATCTGGACGAGGATATAGCCCGGAAAAACGCGGCGCTCCACCGTGCGGCGCTTGCCCTCTTTGACCTCGATCTCTTCTTCCGTGGGGACCACCACGTCGAAGATTTTGTCCTGCATACCCATCGTCTCGATGCGCTGCTCGATGGCGTGGCGCACCTTGTTCTCGTAGCCGGAGTAGCAGTGAATGACGTACCACTGCTTCTCGTCGTCGATGGGCACTTCGACGACTTCGCCATCGTCGTTGATGCCAATCGTGGCGCGTGGGCGTTCCGGCTTCTCGGCAAGCTGGGCGTCCTGCGCCATGAGCGCCGGGCCAAAGAAATTCCTCGCCGCTTCGGCCAGGTCTACGTCCGAGTCGCCCGGCTCATCCATCCAGACTGGCTCAGGATCATATTCCTGTTCCTGCTCCAGTTCTTCGTTTTCGTCGTCGTCGTACCGGCGCTTCTTCGGCATACCTCTCACCCTCGCCTCAACACAACACGCTCAACGCCGTCAGGACGCCAGATCGCTCACTCGACGCGCTTGAAAATCCGCTCGCGGAACAGCCACAGGCCCGCCACGACAATGATCATCACGATGCTGATGATGCCGAAGACCGTCGAGGTGTCCGCAATGGCCATGTTCGTGACCAGCAGGCTGAACAGGAAGCTCGCCGTACCCAGGAACAGCGCCGACACAATGGTCACCGCGATGACGATGGTCGTCAGCCGCACGATCTCTTCGCGCGTCGGCCACGCCACCTTGTTCAGTTCCACCGCCGTCTCGCGCGCATAGCGGCGAATGCCCCCGAAGAAGCGGGTGATGACGTTCCCACGGTGCTCTGGCTCTTCACGTTGGCTGGGAGTCGGGCGGTCCTTGCGGGGGGTAACAACAGCAGCGCTTACCGGCTCGGCGGGCAGTTCTCCGCGTTTGGCCTGGCGTCGGCGGCGGCTGTCCGAGACGGCGGGCGCTGGCGCGGCAGCGATTTCCTCTTCTTCTTCAAACGCTTCCGCCTCGATCAGCTCTTCTTCCTCGGCCTCAGCGCGGCGGGTCTCGATTCGGGCCATAGACGGGAGTTTCCTCTCTGGGTTCATGTACAGACACCGTCGCGGGGACGGTGTCTGGCGTTACGACCGGTGATCTGTACAGGGGAGACAGGACTCGAACCTGCAACCTACGGTTTTGGAGACCGTTGCGCTGCCAATTGCGCTACTCCCCTAGAAGAGCATGAACCAGCCCCGTGCTGAGTCATGCGCTTTATTATCGCTTATCTCGTCTCACGATGCAAGGTGTGCTTCCGGCAACGATTGCAGAATTTGTTGAACTCCAGGCGGTTCGGGTCGTTGCGCCGGTTCTTCTGCGACGTGTAGTTGCGCTCTTTGCACTCGGTGCAGGCCAGGTAGATAACCTGACGAACGTCCTTCTTGGCCATGATTTCCTCAGTTTCTTCCGATTCTTCGGCGCAGGGGCGGGCAAATTCTCGCCCTTCTCGCCCCTGCGCCGGGGATCACGCGATTTAGTCCAGGACTTCGGTGATAACACCCGCGCCGACGGTCAGGCCGCCTTCGCGGATGGCGAACTTGGAGCCTTTTTCCAAGGCCACGGGCGTGATCAGCTCGACGTGCATGTTGATGTCGTCGCCGGG
>JADZBY010000462.1 GCA_020851855.1 Anaerolineae bacterium | reverse complement strand
TGCCCTGTGAATGGACCCGCTGCCGCCTTCGCCGCGATCCTGATCCCGCTGGGGACCGCCTTTGCGCTGCCCATCGTGGCGCGGTTTGCCCGGTCCTTGCGCCCGGTGGTCTGCGTAGCGGCGCTCGCGCTCAGCCTCGCCGCGCTACTGAGCATCGCCGAGCCGGTCTTCGGCGGCGCGACGCTCGTATACTGGATGGGCGGCTGGCTCCCGCGCGACGGGCTGGCTATCGGCGTCAGCCTGAGCGTTGACGCCTGGGGCCTGTTGATCGCGCTCATCGCGGCGGTGATCGGGCTGGCGGCGGTGGTCTATTCGGTGAGCTACCTGCGCGGCGAGACGGGCCACGGGCCGTTTTATACCCTCGTCATGCTGCTCGTGACGGCGCTGATCGGCTTTGCGCTGAGCGGCGACGTGTTCAACCAGTTCGTCTGGCTGGAAGTCTTCTCCGTGGCGGCCTTTGCGCTGACGGCGTTCCACGTCGACCAGGGCGACGCGCTTGAGGCGGCGTTCAAGTACCTGATCACGAACTCCATCGCCTCGTTTTTCATCGCCATCGGTCTGACGCTGCTGTATGTGGACACCGGAGCGCTGAATCTGGCGCACATTGCCCGCGAGCTTGAGGCCACGCCGAGCGGCCTGATCGCGGTCGGGCTGCTGGTGGGCGGCTACGCGACCAAAGCGGCGCTCGTGCCGTGGCATTTCTGGCTGCCCGACGCCTACGCGGTTGCGCCCGCGCCGGTCACGGCGCTCTTTTCGGGCGCGTTGAGCAAGATCGGGGTGTACGCCGTCGGGCGCGTCGCCTTCACGCTGTTCTCGTTCGAGCAGGGCACGTGGCTCCAGGCGGCGCTGCTCGTGGTGGGTGGGCTGACGGTGCTCGTCGGCGGCGTGCAGATGCTCCAGCAGCGGGCCATCAAGCGCGTTCTCGCCTATTCGTCGGTGGCGCAGATAGGTTATATCGCGCTGGGCCTGGGCATCGGCACGCCCGCCGCGTTGGCCGGGGCGGCATTGCACGCCGTCCATCACGCCCTGCTCAAGTCGGCGCTGTTCATGGGAGCGGGCGCGGTGTTGCGCCGGGCAGGCGTGCACGACGTGGACGAGGGCGGCGGACTCCTGCGCCGGATGCCGCTCACCTGGGCGCTGATGGGCATCGCGGCGCTCGGATTGGCGGGGATGCCCTTCACCAGCGGCTTTGTGAGCAAGACCTTGCTAGAAGAAGCCGCCGCACACGATGGATTCGGCGCGCTCGTCCCGGTCATCGTGGTGGGCAGCATCCTGACGCTCGCCGGGATGATCCGGCTGCTGTGGCGCGTCTTCGGCCCGGCCCAAACGGCTCCGGATAGGCGCGATGATGTGCGAGAATCACCGTTGTTGATGCTGCTGCCGATGGCGGCGCTGGTCGCGGCGTCCGTGCTGATCGGCGTGTTCCCGCTGCTGCCCGTGGAACAGGTGGCCGCGCCCGCCGCCGAAGCGCTGACCGGGCGGGCGCACTATATCGCGGCAGTGCTGGGCGAGGTCGGCGAGGCGGAGCCGCACGGCAGCGGGGAGCATGTGCCCGTCCCACAGTCTACCGACGTGGGCCTGTGGGGCATCCCGCTGATCGCGCTGATCGGCGGCGTCGGGCTGGCGGTCCTGCTCTTGCGCCCGGACGCCCGACCACGCGCGCCTGCCCTGCGCGGGCTGTTTGAGGCGGCCAGACAGGGCGCGGTCTGGCTGCGGCGCTGGCACACCGGCATCGTGACCGATTACGCGCTGTGGAATGCGTTCGGCACGTCGGCGCTGCTGGTGGCCATGCTGCTGATGCGGGGGTGAGGGAATCGACCATGAGTGACGAATCACGAAGCGGCCCGGCGGGCAAACCGAACAACCACGACACGCCGCACCGCAAACCGTTCGACGAGCACGAAATCGCCCATGCGCTCGAAGCCGAGGCCTGGTATCGGGGCCAGGCGTCGCGCCTGAGCCACCGCTGGGAAGAGCGCCTCGATCAGTTCAACCTGCCCTGCCCGATCTGCAACGGGGCGCTGGTTTTCCAGGGTGCGCGGCGAAGCCCGATTTTCGAGTTCAGCGAAGGCGAGCCGGGCATCGTGACGCCGCTCAAGCTGTTGGCGCTGACCTTCACGTGCAGCCGGTGCGGCTATACCGCCGATTTCGACGCCGAATTGTTCAACCCGTCGCGGCTGGCCGAACTGCAGGGCGCAGCGCCGGAGCAGGTCGCGGCGCTGTCCGTCGCCGAGTACCGCGTGCTCGTCTCGCTGGCCGGCGACGAGCGCAACGAGACGATGATCCGGCTGGCCTCGACGCTGGCGGGCGAGCGCAAGGGCGAAGTGGTCGCGCTGCACGTCAGCCGGGGCAAGGCGCACGATGAGGGCCTGTTGTGGAAGCTGCAAAACTACCGCCCGGACATCGGCGACCCGGCGGTGGTGCGCCTTCTCAGCCAGGAATCCGAGGACGTGGGCGAGGCCATCGTGCGCGCCGCCCGCCGCCAGCGCGCCCAGTTCATCCTGATCGGCTGGCGCGGCTGGAGCCGGAGCGAGCAGGCGATCATGGGGACGGTGCTGGACACTGTGCTGAACGAGGCGGTGAGCGACGTGGGCCTGGTGCATGATCGCGGCCTGCGCGATGTGCGGCGCATCCTTCTGCCCACGGCGGGCGGCCCGAACACGCCGCCCACGCTGCATATCGGCCTCGATCTGGCGCGCGCCTACGAGGCCGAATTGCACCTGCTGGTCGTGGTGCAGACGCCGGAAGAAGAGCGCGGCGGTTATGCCGTGCTCGACAATTTGCTGCGCGAGGCGCGTTTGGACCGCCACCATGCCGATCATCACGCCGACGTGAACATCGAGCAGCGCGTGATCGTCGCCAAGGACTTCGTGCAGACCGTCGTGGCCGAGTCGAGCTTCTACGACCTGCTGCTGATCGGCGCGCCGCACCGGACATGGCGCGGCACGCTGCGGCTGAACAACAAGATCGGGCGCATCGTGCGAAACGCCGCGCCCACCGCCGTTGTGGTCAGCGCGCGGCAGTCGCCCTTTGGCCTGTGGTTCAACCGGATTTTTGGGTAGAAGATGGGCCTCACCCCCTGGCCCCCTCTCCACGCGGAGTACCGCGTAGAGAGGGAGAAAGCGCGCGTCGATTCGCGCGAGCACAACGAAGCGCGGACAACGCAGGCGTTGTCCCTACGGCGGTAGGGACGCGGCCTGCCGCGTCCGCACCGGCGACTCCCGCCTCTTCTCCCCTCGCCTTGAGGGAGAGGGGCCAGGGGTGAGGGCCTATACCGGACAACGCAGGCGTTGTCCCTACGGCGGTAGGGACGCGGCCTGCCGCGCCTGCACCGGCGACTCCCGCCTCTTTTCCCCTCGCCTTGAGGGAGAGGGGCCGGGGGTGAGGGCCTATACCGGACAACGCAGGCGTTGTCCCTACGGCGGGTAGGGACGCGCCCTGCCGCGTCCGCACCGGCGACTCCCGCCTCTTCTCCCCTCGCCTTGAGGGAGAGGGGCCAGGGGTGAGGGCCTCGCGCCGTTTCCGCAGCGACGGTGCGCGATCCCAGATGCCGTGCGCCGCAAGCACCTAAATTCCCCCTCAACAATCTTCGATGTTGCTTGACCGCTAATATATCCCAGGCCCATCATGAGGTCAGTGGCGAGAAGGATGGCTGACCGGCCTTCGCTCTTCTCTTCTGCGGGAAGTGGCGTGTTGGATTGGCGTATTGGTAGTGGGGAGCGACCGTGGAAAGCAGAGTGAAGCTGTTCGGCCATCCTATCCACCCGATGTTGATAGTCGTCCCCCTGGGCCTGTTGTCTATCGCGTTCCTCTTCGACGTGCTGTATGGCCTGACGGGGAACCGGGAGTTTGCCCAGGTATCCTTTTACAATATCGTGGCGGGCCTGATCGGCGGCGTGGTCGCCGGGGTGTTCGGCTTCCTGGACTGGCTGGCTATTCCCGCCGGGACGCGCGCCAAACGAGTTGGCCTGTTTCACGCGCTCGGCAACAGCGCCGTTACGGTGCTCTTCTTTTTGAGCTTGTTGATGCGCGCCAATGCGCCGGACCGGCTTCCGGATACTACGGCGTTTCTGTTGGCGCTTGTGGCGGTTGCCTTCGCTGGTGTGTCTGGTTGGCTAGGAGGTGAACTGGTAGATAGACTTGGAGTAGGTGTAGACCGGGGCGCGAACCTCGACGCGCCAAGTTCATTGTCTGGAGAACCTGCAGATAGGACGCAACCGTAAGTTCATGCAACCGCCCGCATCATATGCGCGAGACGCCTGCCGAATCGGGAGCACAAGCAGGCGTCTCGCCATGTGTGGGGCCAGAGAGACTCCGTTACGCCCCGCCTGAAGCTCCTGCTTCTCCTGCGCTGGCCGCGCCAAACTCATCCGCCAGGTCAAGCTCGGCTTCCATGAACGGCCCGTACGCCTCAGCGTCAAAAGGCGGCAGGTCATCGGGCAGCGTCATGCCGAGCGCGTTCACGTGCGTGCGCGCCGCGTCCAATCCACGCTGGTAGGCATACGGCTCGCCGTCGCACCAGGACAGGTAGTAAGCGGCGTTGGCCGTCTGCTCGGCTTGCGAGATGTTGCCCAGGTCGCGCTCCAGCCGGGTCAGGACGTTGTAGGCGTCGGCGTGGGCGATGCGGTACGGGCCATCGGTGGCCGGTCCCCACACATCTTCCAGGGCGTTGCGCGCCGCCTTGTGCTCGCCGCGCTGGCGCATCAGGTCGGCCAGCGCGACCACACAATCCAGTTCGTATTCGACGGCGTTCGCGGCGCGCGCCCGCGTCAGGGCCAGATTCAGCCGCTCCGAAGCGCGCTCCAGGTCGCCCAGGGCCAGCGCGGCCAGCCCTTGCACCCGCGCCGCCCGCACGTAGTCCATCTCGTAGTGCGCGTGGTCGGCCAGCGCCCAGGCCCGGTCGGCGTGATCACGCGCCGCGCCCGGCTGGTCGCGCAGCAGCGCCGCCTGGGCCAGCATGGCCTCGCACACGCCCTCGACCTGCACGTTGTGCTGAGCGCGGTGGATGCGCAACGCGCGGGCCAGCGCGACCTGCGCATCCTGGCGCTGGCCACGCAGCATGTGCACCAGCGCGGCGAATTGCAGGCTGAGCGCTTCGCCTGCGCGGTCGCCGATGGTCCGGGCGATGAGCAGGGCGCGGCTGGCGGCGGCGTCGGCGGCGCGCAAGTCGCCGGTCAGGCGCAGCGTGTCGGACAGGTTGCCGAGCGCCACGACGACGTTCTTCAGGTTGGCGTCGCGCTCGGCAAGGGTGGCGGCGCGCACGTACATCTCGGCAGAGCGGCGCGGCTGGCCGGTGGCGTGATAAGCCAGCGCGAGCGCGTTCAGGCAGCGGGCCTGTGCGCCTTGCGCGCCGAGGCGCGGCATCTGGTCCAGCCCATCCGGGAAGAGCGCCTCAAGCAGTTCGATGCGGCGCACGTTGGCGCTCAGGCGGCGCAACATGGGCAGGTGCAGCCGCTCGCTGTACACGGCGAACGCCTCGTCGTACTTTTCCAGCCCGACGAGCGTGCTGAAGAGTTCAATCGCGCCGGTCAGGTCGTCGATGCTGCGCACGTCTTCCAGCCGGACGGCGGGCAGCGCGCCGAAGTGGGCGTTCAGGCGCTCGAACAGGCCACGTTGCGAGCGCTCGTCCAGGGCAGCCCAGGCCACCGCGCGCACGATGGGGTGCAGATCGTAGCGGTTGGCCCGGCGGTCCCAGCCCAGCAGGCCGCGCGTTTCCAGCTCAGCCAGCGCGTCGTCCAGCTCGGAGTCGTCGGCAAAGCGGGCCTGCGCCGCCAGCCGCCCTGCGCCATCGCCGCCCCTGCCGCCCGTGAAGCGCGCCATCAGGCCACCGAGCGCGCCCTTGCCGTTTTTTCCGTCTTTCCCTTCGTTGCCATCCTTCTCGCCGTCCGGCTGCTTCACGAGCAGCGTGGACAGCGCGTCGAAATAACACGGCATCCGGAAGGCGGCGATCAGTTCCAGCGTGCGGCGCTGCGCATCGTTCAGGCCTTGCAGGGCGACGTCCATGACGTGCGCCTTGACCAGATCGGGCGCGACGGCGAGCGGATCAAAGTCCGGGTGGGCGCGCCGCCACGCCGCAAAGTCGCCCGGCGCGGGCCGAAAATGCGCCACCGCGCCGCCCAGCGCCCGGATCAGCAGCGGATAGTTGCTCATCGCGTTGAAGATGGGCAACAACTGGCCATCCTCGCCCGAATTGCCCATCTTGCGCCACAACGCGAGCGCGTCGGCGTCGTCCAGGCCGGTGAGGAAGATGGCGAAACTGCCGGCAAGGGGATGCCCGGTCAGGCGTTGCAAGTCGGCGGGATACAGGCGCGTGCTGACCAGGATGCGCGACGCGCGCACGCCGGCCAGCCGGCGCAAAAACGCCCCGGCGCGTGGATCGGCGGCTTTGCGGAGCCGGTTCGGGCTGAACATCGAGGCTTCCGCGCCGGGCGGCAGGCCAATCGCCCCAGCGACGACGTTCGCCGTCTCTTCGTCGAGCCGGTCATCGTCCAGCCGCGCCGCGTCGAGGCGGGCATAGGCGATCAGGATGCGCTCGATGCCGTCCATGACGATCAGGTGCGGCTCGCGGTCGAGGATGTCGAGCAACTCCTCTTCGCGCTCCGGGGCCGTTATCTCGCGGATCTCGTCTTCCGGCGCGCCGGTGACGTAGGCCAGCGCGCGGATGATGAAGTTCTCAAAGTGGGCGTCGCTCTCGTAAAAGCTCCACCACATGCGCCCGGCGAGCGAGGGCAAGACCTGGGGCGCGGTTTCGTTGAACCATTTCCAGGTCATGGCGCTCTTGCCCATGCCGCCGATGGCCACCACGTTCATGATGCGCACGTTGTGGTCGGTGGCCGTCGCCCATTCGGTGAGCAGGTCCATCTCGTGGGCGCGCCCGGCGACCTGCCCCGGCGGGATGAGCGTGTAGGGATGGGCGATGTACGGCTCTGGCGCGGCGGGGATGTCGCCCACGGCGTGCAGCGCGGCCACGTCCGTTTCGCGGAAGGCAGCCAGGCGGCGCACCAGCCCGGCGCGCAGCTCCGCCGCCGTGCGGAAGGGCGTCACGGCGTCGTCGGGCCGCAGCGGCGCGAGCAGTTGCGCGTCCGGCGGCTGAAAGAGCAGGCAGGGCAGCTCGTGCGATACGGCGCGCTGGTAGGCGTCGCGCAGGGCAGCGAGCTGTTCGGCGGTCGCGTCCGGCGTGGCCACCATGACGAGCAGCGCCGCTCGCTCGGCGGCCTGCTGAAGGGCAGCCAGGGCGGCGGCATCCGGCGCGGCGGGGACGGGCTGCAGGACGGGCAGCGCGTTCTGCCGCAGGCAGGCGTCGCTCGCCGCGCGGCCCAGCGGATCAGCACCCGCCTCGGCGCGCGGCCCGGCAGCAAGGACGATCAGCGTCTCGGTTCGTTTCCGGCGAATCATTCCCGTGCTCCTGGTATCACGCAGCGTGTTCCTGGCAATACTATAGCGAGTCTTTGGCCCACCGTGATTGTATAATGGCGCACTTCCAGATACGAGATGGAGAAACGAGAGGATATGACGGCGCTGCCACGCGAATTTTACATGCCGAACGCGGTTCACGTCGCCCGCACGCTGCTCGGACAGGTGCTCGTCCGCCGCCTGCCGGATGGCGCGCGCATCGAAGGGCGCATCGTGGAGACGGAAGCCTACACCGGGCTGGATGACCGCGCCTCACACGGCAAGGACCGCATCACGCCGCGCAACCGGATCATGTGGGGCGAGCCGGGCCGGGCCTACGTGTACAAGATTTACGGCATGTACTGGATGCTCAACGTGGTGGCGGAGCCTGCCGGGCAGCCCGCCGCGATCCTGATCCGCGCCATCGAGCCGCTGGCCGGGCTGGATCACATCGCCGCGCGCCGGGCCAGCCCAGAGCCGCGCCTGTGGACCACCGGGCCGGGCCGCCTGGCGCTGGCGCTGGACATCACCAACGCACAAAACGGCGCGGACCTGACCCGACCCGACGATGGGCTGTGGATCGAAGCGGGCGCGCCCGTGCCGGATGCTTCGGTGCGGGCCGGGCCACGCATCGGGCTGGGCCAGACGCCGGAGCCGTGGCTGTCCATCCCGTGGCGCTTCTGGGTGGCGGGCAATGCGTTCCTCTCGCGCCCGGATAAGGGTGTTGCGGGGGACCGGTGATCAGCATCGCAATCCGTTTTGTGGATTTTCGGGCGCTCACGCGGATCATCGAGTGCGCCCGGCGCTGAAGCGACCGGGCTAAGTCTACAAAGCCCTTCGGGCTGAAGGCGTATTTCAGCCCGAAGGGCTTCGTAGTTGCGGGGGACCTGTGATCAGCATCGCAATCCGTTTTATGGATTTTCGGGCGTTCATGCGGATCATTGAGTGCGCCCGGCGCTGAAGCGACCGGGCTAAGTCTACAAAGCCCTTCGGGCTGAAGGCGTATTTCAGCCCGAAGGGCTTCGTAGGTTCAGCCTGGACCTTCAGGTCCGGGCTTGAGGTCCGGGCGCTGATCCATACTCATGTGACGCGGTACTCCGCGTAGAGAGGGGGTAACCACGCGCCAGCAAGCCACGTCTTTCCCTTCTCCAGCCGCCAGATTCGACCAATTTTCGATTGGGGTATTGACAACGCATATTAAATACAATATGCTTATATTCAATAGGAAGGATACATACGAAATGACACGCACCTATGATTCGCGCCGCCGCGCCGAGAGCGCGACGCGCACCCGGCAAGCGATTGTCGAGGCCGCCGTGAAGCTGCACGGCGAAGGGATCACGACGCTCGCCGCCGTCGCCGACGAGGCCGGCGTGTCCCTGCCGACGGTGACCAAGTATTTCCCGACGCGGGAAGACCTGTTCACCGCCTGCACGACGCACGTCGCCCAGGCCCTCGACTTTCCGTCCCCGGAAACGCTGCTCGCCATCAAGAACCCCGGCGAGCGCCTGGACCGCATCGTACGGGAAGTCTTTCGCCTGCACGAGCAGACCGTGGGGCAGGTGTGGACGGGGTACAGGCTTGAAGGCGACTCGCCGGTGCTGGCGAAGGCCGTGGCCGAGATCGAGGCGTTGGTAGCCCTGCTGGCGGACACGCTGCCCTTTGATCTGGCTAACAGCGGCCAGGATCAAGACACCGTGGCGCGCTTCGTCCGGGCGGCGCTCAGCCCGCTGACGTACCGGGCGCTGCGGGTCAAGAACGGGCTTGACCCCGAGGAAGCCGCCCACTATATGACGCTCGCGCTGGCGGGTGTGCTCAATATTGAAGTCTGAGGGGCCATCCTCTCACACACTCAGTCACGTTTCTTCAAGGCGAAAGAAATCGCAAACCGGGCATCGGGCAGATGCGCGCTGTTCTCTTCAGCGCGCCCTGCCGCCGCGAGGCCGATGCCCGGCTTATACAGATATTGCCTCGCGCCGGCGGATGCACGGCAGACGGCATCCCGAAGACAAGGGGAGAGCAGGACATGAACGAGCGCGTTGTCATCATCGGGGGCGGATTTGGTGGGCTGTATGCCGCCAAGCGGCTGAAGAATGCCCCGGTCGAGGTCACTCTCATCGATCGTCGCAATCATCATCTTTTCCAGCCGCTGCTGTACCAGGTCGCGACGGGTGCGCTGTCGCCGGCGGACATCGCCACGCCGCTGCGCCGCCTGCTGAAGCGCCAGCGCAATGCGCGCGTCCTGCTCGGCGAGGTGGTCGGCTTTGACGTGGAAAACAAGCAGGTCATCCTGACCGATGGCGCTGTGGATTATGACACGCTGATCGTCGCGGCAGGGTCCGGCAAGAATTACTTCGGCAACGACCAGTGGCGGGACAATGCGCCCGGTCTGAAGACCGTCGAGGACGCCACCGAAATCCGCCGCCGTATCCTTGTCGCCTTCGAGGCGGCGGAGCGCACGAGCGATCCGGAAAAAGTGCGCGCATGGCTGACGTTCGTCGTCATCGGCGGCGGGCCAACGGGCGTGGAGATGGCCGGATCGCTGGCGGAAATCGCGCGGGAGACGTTGCGAGATGGCTTCCACAGCATCAACCCGTCGGATGCGCGTATCGTGCTGGTGCAGAGCGGCGACCGCATCCTGCCGACGTACCCGCCGGAATTGTCCGCCAAGGCCACCGAGGCGCTCGAACGGCTCGGCGTGGAAGTGCGCACGGGCGTCAAGGTGACGGATGTGCAGGAACGCCGCGTGACGGTATCCAACGCGGACGGCGCGCAGGACATCCCGGCGCGCACCATCCTGTGGACGGCGGGCGTACAGGCGTCGCCGCTGGGCAAGCGGCTGGCCGATGCGACCGGTGCGCCGCTGGACCGGGGGGGCCGCGTCATCGTCGAGCCGGACCTCAGCCTGCCCGGCCACCCGGAGATCTTCGTCATCGGCGATCTGGCGCACTTTGCGCACCAGACCGGCGAGCCGCTGCCCGGCGTGGCGCAGGTCGCCATCCAGCAGGGTTGTCACGTGGCGCGCGTGATCCGGCGGCGGTTGGCGGGCCGGCGCGTGACGCCGTTCCACTACCGCGATCTCGGCAACCTGGCCATCGTCAACCGGGGCATGGCCGTGGCCGACATGGGCCGTGTCCGGCTGGCGGGCAGGCTGCCGTGGCAACTCTGGCTGTTCATCCACCTGATGTACCAGATGGATATCGAGAATCGCGTGCTGGTGTTCGTCCAGTGGCTATGGAATTACGTGACACGCGGGCGCTCGGCCCTGCTCATCACAGAGCGCGACCAGCTCGCCGCCTCGTCCCAGGCCCCGACCAGCCTCAAGCTGGTGACGAGCACCGGAGCCTTTCTGCGCGTGAAGGATACGAACTCGTGAAGGGGCCTCACCTTTAACCCCTCTCTATGCGGTGATGTTGCACACAGATCAGGATGGCGGGCGCGTCACGACGCGCCCCTACACATGGCGGCGCGGTAGGGGCGGCTCGCGAGCCGCCCGGCGTGACGGTAGATGCGTCGCGACGCGCCCCTACACATGGCGGCGCGGTAGGGGCGGCTCG
>JADZBY010000461.1 GCA_020851855.1 Anaerolineae bacterium | reverse complement strand
TTGACGCCCTCTAGCCCGTTCCAGTCCGCGTTATCCCAGGCGATCTCCGGGTCAGTGTAGAGCCAGTCAGGGATTAGCCCATGATGTTTTGGCCGTTCGCGGGGCAGTATCACCCTCCCGCAACCCAGGTTAATCCCGCGCTTGGTCGTCACTTGTCTCCGCCGCTTTCTGCTGCGCTTGCAGCCAGTCCACAATCACCTGTGCTCGTGCGTCCCATGTGCCGAGCTTCGCCCATTTCTGCCCGGCCCTTGCGATGCGCTCGGCATCCGTCGGGTGCTCCAGCGCCCAGCGCACCTGCTCGACCGCGCCCGCTGTGTCATGATACAGCAGGCAGTTCTGCCCATTGACCAGCCCCAGTGCCTCGCAGTCAGGGCACTCATCCATAACGACCAGGCAGCCCATCGCCGCCGTCTCCCAAACGCGCTGGGCCACGTCACCCGCCGCGCTGCGCACGAGGCTGATCTTGCTGTCCTGGTAGACCGCCGCGTACTGGTCATACACCGCGCCCGTGCCGTAGGCCATGCGCAGCGCCGGAATGTCGCGCAGCGCATACAGCAATTCGGCGCGCGGCCCGTACATGACCGCCAGCATCGCCGCGTCGTAGTGACGCTTGCTCCAGGCCGGGCCGGGCTTGAAGGCCACCTGGTCATAGCCGCAGGGCAGCCACGTCACGTTAGCCTCACCGATGCGCGCCCCGTGCCCGTGCGCCAGGAACAGGTGATCCACATCAAACTGCCCGTAATCGCGTACATGGTTATCTACGCCATACACGACCCAGGGCATATCGCCGCTGCGCTCGGCCCCCATGTTCGAGTCCATGATCAGCACGGCGTCCGGCGTCCAGCCCTCGTCAATCTCTGAGGGCGTCCAGATGTGGCGTGGATCAACCTGACCGCCCCAGATGGCGTTGGGCGGCTCCGGCACTGGCCCGGCAGACCGCGCATCATGCCCCATGCGCCGCAGCGCGTCCAGCACATAGCGCCCGGAGGCCACAGGCCAGTGAATGGCAAGTATCAGCAGTTTCATGCCCAGAACCTCACTTTGATTGCCGGCACGTCAGGCTCCACAATTTTCGTATCCACGAATTGCCGCTTGAATAGCCGCGCATTCACAGCAAACGATGGACTGCCGCCGGTGCTGCCCACTTCGTGCACCAGCCGGACGCGCGGCTCGTGCCAGACCTCGTAGCCTTCCAGTTGGGCGCGCACACAGAAATCGGCATCCTCAAAGTACCCGCGCCCGTAGGCCGTATCGAACCCGCCCAGCATGTTCCACAGCCCGCGCCGGACGGCCAGCGCCGCACCCGTAACCCAAGACACCTTGCGCGCCTTGCTGATCGGCTCCCAATCGGGATTGCCATAGCCCAGCGCCTCGTGGAACGGCTGCCCAGCGCCGTCAAATAGCCCGCCCACTGACTGGACTTTGCCGTCAGGAAACAACAGCGTAGGCCCGACAACGCCTACCTTGCCATGACTGTCAAAGAGCGCCAGAAGGGTCGCATCCCAGCCCGCCGCAGTCGGGTAGCAGTCCTGGTTAAGGAAGAACAGCACCTCGCCCTTTGCCCGCTTCGCCGCCTGGTTGCAGTTGCCCGCAAAGCCGAGATTGTAGTTTGTCCGCTCGCAGCACGGCCCCAGCGACAGCGGCCCGTTGTACTCGGTGCTGCTATCATCCTGCACCAGCACCTCAGTTAGCTCCGGGTCGGTCGTCTCGCGCACCAACCGCAGGCAGCGCGTGACCTTCTCCAGATGGTTATAGGCCGGGATGATGACGCTAAGCCTCGGCGTGCTCACGCTTCCCCTCCAGCAACTCGACCTGCTGCCCGACGGCCTTGCCAATGCCTGCTGCCACGCCCGCCGGGTCGTTCGCCATCACATAGACCGGCGCATGTAGATGGATGGATTGCCCGGCCACGCCCGCCGGAATGCTCGGCTGCGCTGTCGGCGTAGGCGCGGGTTTCTGGCGCTTGCGCTCCAGGTCAGCGGCCCGCCGGGTCACGACCGCACCCAGTATATCCGCTACGGCACTTGCCGCCTTTTCCCAGGTGCGCCCCTTCGCCCACTCCAGCGCCCTCGCGCCTTTTGCCAACCGCTCGGCAGGCTGATCATACAGCGCCCGTAGCCCTTCAACCAAGGGCGCCATGTCGGGGCTGTAGTCACGAGCTCCGCCCCAGGTGCCCAGCTCGTCTGGCCTGGCGCGTACCAGTAGGCCGCGCTCCTGGTCGCCGATGATCTCACGCCCGCTGCAGTAGTCGAGCGCAACTGTTGGGATGCCCGTCGCCATCGCCTCGACATGCGGCAGGCCAAACCCCTCACGATGAGCGATGACCATGTGCACGTCCAACAGGTTGTAGCGTTCGTTCAAACTCTGCACGCCCGCCCGTAGTGCATCCTCGCGGTAACGCACACGTGCCGGGTCAAGCCCGCACTCGGCGACCAGCTGCTTTGGGATGTCCCAACCCGCCGGACTCGTGCGCTCGCAGTCCAGGAACAGGTAGGCGGTGGGCACGTCAGGGAACGCCTCAGCGAAGCCCTGTACCATGCTCGGAAACGCCTTGCGGCCCTGGTTCATGGCCATCACGCC
This sequence comes from Anaerolineae bacterium, assembly GCA_020851855.1. Lineage (GTDB taxonomy): Bacteria > Chloroflexota > Anaerolineae > Aggregatilineales > UBA2796 > JADZBY01. The sequence goes on along the minus strand of JADZBY010000461.1, from coordinate 3,178 downwards.
CACTACGAAAGCATCAGGTGGAATGCCCAGCTTCCCGCGCAGCGCGGCCCGCGTCGCATCATCCAGGCGATGGAACTCACCCACGTCCACGCCCGGCGGACACAGCCCCGCCGTGACGCCCGCCTTGCGAAACGCCTCGACGCCGAACTCGCTGATTGTTAAGAGTGCATCGAATTGCTTGGCGGCATCCAACCAATCTCGATAGATTGGCACTCCATCCACTGGCGTGATGACTATCTGCGCCGTCGTGCTCCAGTCAATGCCCGTCGCGTGGCGGGCCATAATGTGATACGGGAAGTCCTGCACACTCAGCACCACGTCCGGCTGATATGCGCCCCAGATACCTGTCAATGCCGCGCCGTGATCCCGCCCGTTCAGCGCCGCCACATGGAAGGGCAAGCCCAGGGGCAGCAGCCCGTCATACTGGATGCACGCACCCATAATCTCGTGCCCCTGCCGTCCCAAGTGCAGCGCGGCAGCTCGGCAGATGCGCCCAAAGCCAGTCGGGATAAAGTCGCCAAAGATGAGAACCTTCGTCACTACTCCTCTCGCGCTTTCTGGCGCTTGTGCGCCTTAGCCGGTTGTGTCGCCCCGGCGCAGTACCGTCCGATACCAGACCTGCCCGCCGATCCGCGTGGGCGTGCTGTCGCCCTCGACGCGGTAGGCCACGCCGTTCCAGACCAGTTCATCGAGCGGCCCCAGTGTGACCAGCGTGCTTACTACGGCATCCCCGGCCATCATCTGACCGGCGGGCAGTTGCACCTCGCGGAAGCGGCTCTCATTGCCCTGCGGGGCGGCCCATAGCGCCGTGATGACGCGCTCGGCATAGGTGCGTGATTCGCCGCCCCCCGCCCAGTACGCGCTTCCTGTGCCCGTCGTGGTGCTCAGGTAGTGCCGCCAGATGGCCGTCGCGCCCGCGTAGGACTGCACGCCGACGAACTGGCCGCTAATGCGGCTGCTGTTTGGCCCCCGGTAGCTCACCAGCCCTCCTGTCCTAGCGACCAGGACGCATACGCGCCAGCATCCACCGCGCCCTCATTAACCTCTTCGTCCAGTTGCTCGTACAGCTTCTGCAACTGCTGTTGCGCGGCAGTGTCGTCATACTCCGTCCCATCCGGCGCGGCCCACTTCGCCCGCTTCAGGCTATCGAACATCAGCGTCTTGACCGCCTCCAGCGCGGCCCCGGCCACCGTCCCGCCCACTGCGGTAAAGTGGCCGATCTCATCATTGCTGAAGATTGTGTGCACGCCGCGCACTCGGAACGCGCTGTTAGCAGAGATGGCCCCGCTGAACGCCACGAAACCGGTCGCATCTATCGTCGCGCCCGTCGCCGTCCAGCCGCCCACGCCCGGCACGAACGCCGTGCCGCTGACCACGTTCGTCACGCCCAGCCCGTAGATGGTCGCAGACCCGTCCCCGGCCAGCGTCGAGTCGAAGATGGTGGGCTTATCCTGGATACGCAAGCGCACCTGCTCAGCGGTCGTCAGGGCCATCGCTTAGCTCTCCGCTTCTGGCTCCTCCGCCTGGTCAGCGGAAGCCTCCGGCTCTTCTTGCCCCTGTTCGGCGTCATCTTCGTCCGGTTCTTCCTCAGCGACCGCCTCAGCCTCGGCAACCTTGCGTGGACGGCCCCGCTTCTTGGGTGCGGGCTTTTCTGCGGGCGTCTGTGCCTCGAGCAACGCCTTCAACTGCTCGGTCAGGTCATTCAGCTTGGCTTCCAGAGTGCCCACGCGCTCCGTTGCCGCCGCGACTTCCTGCTCGCGCTGGTAGACCTCATACAGCGCCACAACCTCGCGCAAGTGCTGCGGGTGCCAGTGCAGCCATTGGGCAAAGGTGGCCTCGCTGCGCCCGTGCACGTTGTTGACGTAATATTGCATACTGGGATAGAAGCCCAGCTTATTCAGCAGCGTTGTGTCCCCGTTCTGCGCCTCAGTGAATGCCTGCCCGACGACCTCACGCATCCAGTCAAGCGCCTTCTGTGTCTGTTCGTTCATCATCTGTCCTTTCTCAGTGTGGGGGGCAGGTCGCCCCACCCCCCTGCTCCATGCTAGTCAACCGTCGGCGCGGTCGTGCTGGACGAGTAGTACCAGAACCGATCATCCACGATGCCGAAACCAAACCACGTCCGCGCATAGTACCGCCACACGTCATTGACGGGGAAGTACTCAGGCGGCAGGACGCGGGCCGGATCGACGCGCTGGAACTTCACACCGCGCCCGCGCTGGCCCACCAGCCACTGATAGCTGCTGCCAAAACGGGGCGTCATGATGATCGTGTCCACCAGACCGTAGAACGGGTTGGTCACGCCGGTGCCGTACCGCTCCACCGTGATGACCGTCGAGTCATCATCGGCGTGGGCGCGCATCACCTGCTGCGAGCGCAGCAACTGCAACGCCGCGAAGTAAACCAGCGGCCCGCAGACGAGCGTATCCGGGCGCACGCCCAGGAAGTTGCCCGTGCGGTCGCGCTGCGTCACCAGGACGTTGTAGGCTGTGATCAGCCCACCAGCCGAGAACGTGGTACCCGCCGTGTTGCTGTGCGTATAGTTGCCCGCCGTAGTCAACGCATCGAGCACCACGTCTTCTTCAGTCACGCGCAGCGAACGGCCAGCGGCCTCGGCGATCTGCTCCACCTTGCCAAGCTGGTCAAAGCGGCGCATTTCCTCGGTCACGGGCACAATGTACCCGCGCTTATAGTTCTTGACGATCTTCCCGGCTTCCAAAGCCAGCGCCGCCTCAGGATAGTCCTGGCCCTCATCCACAACGGGCGCAGTGCCCATCGCGGCGTCGAGCAGGTACTCCTCCTGATGCTTGCTGGACGGGACTTCCGGCCCCACCAACTGCGGGTAGACGACCGGCTCCATCGCATAGGACTGCATCGAGATGAAGTTCAGCCCCTGCCGCAGCAGGTCGGGGAAGTTCGCCGTGTGTGCCGAGCCAAGTGCTACGGCCTCGGACAGTTCGACCTTGTCAGGGTCAACAGTACGCCGCCCACGACGGTCACGCGGGAACGGGATCATGTCCTCGGTGATGGTCAGCGGCATGGATGTGAGCGCGCGTTCCTCAACGCGGCCCCCTTCGAGAATCTTGGTTACGAGTGCGCGGTCAAGTGTCATCTCAGCACCCCCTAGTAGTAGTCCGCATTACGCGGCCAGAGCCAGATGCCGAGTTGACCCGTACCG
>JADZBY010000460.1 GCA_020851855.1 Anaerolineae bacterium | reverse complement strand
TACTGGCCGTCGCGCAGCACCGTGACGCGGTCGGCAAGCTCGAAGACTTCGTGCAGGCGGTGGCTGATGTAGATGATCGCCACGCCGCGTTCGCGCAATAAGCGCACGATGTCAAACAGGCGCTCTACGTCCGCTTCGGTCAGCGACGCGGTCGGCTCATCCATGATCAGGATGCGCGCGTTCAGCGACAGCGCCTTGGCGATTTCGACGCGCTGGCGCTTGCCGACGCTCAACGTGCCGACCTTGCGCCGCACGTCCAGGTCGTGAATGTTCAGCGAGTGCAGGATGTCGCGGGCGCGGTCGTTGATCAGCTTCCAGTTGAGCGCCTTGATCGGGCCGATCTGGCGCGTGGGCGCGTGCCCAACGAAGATGTTCTCCGCGACGGTCAGCTCTGGGTAAAGGCTTAGTTCCTGGTAAATGGTGGCGATGCCGTGGGCTTGCGCCTCACGCGGGTTGTTGAGGTGGACAGGCTGCCCGTCGAGCTTGATGATGCCTTGTTCGGGCCGGTATACGCCGGAGACGATCTTGATCAGGGTGGATTTGCCCGCCCCATTTTCGCCCAGCAGCGCGTGCACTTCGCCGGGCGCGACGCTGAAGCTCACATCCTTGAGCGCCTGAACGCCGGGGAACCGCTTGCTGACATTTTCCAGTTCAAGGATTGGCTGTGTCATGGATTGGGTTCTTTTTGTAGTCGTGCCCTCATGATGAACGGGAGACACTTTGCAGCAATGTGGCAACGCAGCGATTGGGCGGTTTCGGCGTGATCACGGTCAATAAATGGCCCGTGACGCCAGACTATGTTTGGTTTCGTTCTCTTTCGTTTCTAGAGTAGCGCCTGCCGGAAAGTTTGTCAATAAATACCCGACGCCGGTTGTTTGGCGCGCAACGGCGCGCCTTCCGGCGACGCAACGACCACATCCACGCCCAGGCTCCGGCACAGGGCGACGAGCGGCTCCGGCGCGCCGGGACTGGTGACGATGGTGTGCACCTGGCCGAGCGCTGCCACCTCGTAAGGCGCGACGCGGTCCCATTTGTCCGCCCCGGCAACGATGACGGTGCGCAGGCAGCGCGCCATGAGCGCCCGCTTCACGCCCACCTCGTCGGGGTCGCTGTCGGTGATGCCCGCCTCGCTGGAGATGCCGCGCGCCCCGAAGAACCCGAAGTTCAGGTTGATCTCCGGCAATGGCTGCGTTCGGCCTACCAGAGCCACCGAGTCACGGCGCAGCCGCCCGCCCGGCATGTGCACCGTCACGTGTGGGGCGTCGAGGAAGCCATGCGCCACGCTCAGGCTGTTGGTGACGACGATCAGGGGCCGCAGGTGCTTGAGATAGGGGACCATGGCAAAGGCTGTGGTGCTGGCGTCGAGCGCGATGCTCATCCCACCTTGCACCAGGCTCGCCGCGACGCGGGCGATGGCTTCTTTTTCGTCGTGGCGCTCGCCAATGCGGATGTCGAAAGACAGCTCCGGGCCGCTCAATTTGCTCTGTGGCAGCACCGCGCCGCCGTGCGTGCGCTCCAGAAGCCCGGCGGCTTCCAGCGAACGCAAATCCTGGCGGATGGTCACAGCGCTCACGCCCATCAGGCGGCTCAGCTCGCGCACGGATACGCGGCCACGGGCGCGCAGGCGCTCCAGAATCTCGCGGCGCCGCTCTTTGACAAACAAACCACCCGGTCCAGAAGACATAATGCATGGCCCTAACGTAAGGTATCGAAAGTAAACGAAATCTAGGAGTCATTATACGACGCTTCTCGCGGAAGGGGGTAAGCGTTTGTGCAGGTCTTCTTGCCCCGCCGTGTTCTTGCTCGCTATAATCCGCGCCTATGACCAGCACGAGCGCCAGCAGCACGCCCGCCAGCAAGAGCAAATCAACCCCGGCCAAAATCGCCGCGAGGCGCAAATTGAAGGCCGACCAGAACGGCGCGCTTCTCGCCGGGGCGATCATGGCGGGCGTGGGATGGGTGCTGCTCATTCGGCTGGTGGGTGGATCGCCGCCGCTGGCCTTTCCACGCTGGCTGTTCTTCATCCTGATCTACATCGCTGTCACCGGCACGGTCCTGCCCTTCATCTGGTTTCTGAACCGCCGCTTCAGCCGCCGCCACCCGGCCACCGGCGGCATCATCCTGCGCCAGAGCATGTGGTTTGGCCTGTTCGCCGTGACCGCCGCCTGGTTGCAGCTCACCCGCGCCCTGAGTGGAGCCATCGCCTTTTTCCTGGCCCTGAGCATGCTCGTTATCGAGACGTTCCTGCGGATGCGAGAGCGCAACCAGGGTGGATCGTGAGCCATTCATGACCGGCGATCCCACCCTGCGCCAACTCCCCGCCGTTGACCGCCTGCTGCACGAGCCGGACGCCGCGCCGCTCATCGCCAGTTACGGGCGCGAGTCGGTCCGCGACGCGCTGCGCAGCGTATTGGACGTGGCGCGACAGTGGATCCGCGACGGCGGCAGCCTGCCGCCCTATGGCGAGCTTTTGCACGCGGCGGAAACCATGCTGCGCGCCCAGTTCGCGCCGACGCTGCGCCCGGTCATCAACGCGACGGGCGTCATCGTGCACACCAACCTGGGCCGCGCGCCGCTTTCCGAGAGCGCGCAATCCGCCATGCTGGCCGTCGCGGCGGGCTATTCCACGCTGGAATACGACCTGGAGAGCGGCGAGCGTGGGCGGCGCGACGATCACGCCGAGACGCTGCTCAAGCTGGTCACCGGGGCCGAGGCGGCGCTCGTGGTGAACAACAACGCGGCGGCGGTGTCGCTGATGCTGGCGGCGCTGGCCCGCGATAAAGAAGTCGTCATCTCGCGTGGGCATCTGGTCGAGATCGGCGGCGGCTTCCGGATGCCGGACGTGATGGCCCGCAGCGGCGCGCGGCTGGTCGAGGTCGGCACGACGAACAAGACGCGCCTGGACGACTTCGACGAGGCGATCAGCCCGCAGACGGCGATGGTATTGCGCGTGCACGCCTCGAATTTCAAGGTGGTGGGCTTCACCGCGCAGCCGCCCCTGCCTGAACTGGCCGCCCTGGCGCACAAACGCGGCGTACTGGCGTTCGATGACCTGGGCAGCGGCGCGCTGCTCGATACGGCGCTCTTTGGTCTGTCGCACGAGCCGACCGTGCAGGAAAGTCTGGCGGCAGGCGTCGATGGGGTGGCCTTCAGCGGCGACAAACT
>JADZBY010000459.1 GCA_020851855.1 Anaerolineae bacterium | reverse complement strand
CAGGCTGTGGCGCGCCGAAGATCGGGCGCGGCGTGGGCTTTTCGGGTTCGTCCTGGTCGATGGCTTCTTCGTCGATCACGTCGGCGTCGATGAAATCGTCATCGTCGGCGCTGGCCGGCGAGCGCGGTTGGCCCACGCTGGTGAGGGGCTTGGGCGCGGGCCGGGCGGGCCGCTCCAGGTCACGGGAGACGGGCGCAGGCGAGGCCGGCGCCGAGGGCGCGCCAGGGCGGCGTCCCACCTCGGCGGGTTGCGGCAAACCGGGCCGCGTGCCCTGCGATGGCGCGCCGCTCGCCCCAGGCGCACCGGCCCGCGCGGGCGCTCCTGGCCCCCCCTGCACGCCGGTATTGCGCGCCGCAGGCGAGAGCGGCGAGGGTGCGCCTGCACTGCTGCCCGCGCCCGCCGGACGGGGCGATTCGGGCCGCCTCACGTCGCCGGAGCCGGTCGCGGGGCGCGCCGGGCCGGACGGCGTGGCCGATGGCGGGCGGAGCGGGGCCGGGCTGCCCGGTCGGGGCGTGGGCGGCGCGGTCAGGGCGTCCAGTTCTTCCTCGCTCAACTCGTCCTCGTCCAGGTCGCGGGCGGACGGGGCAGCGCCCAGGCGGGGCGGCGGCGCGCCGGGCAGCGGCCTGGCGGGCGCGGGCGGCGGCGGCGCAGCCCTGGCGGGCGGCGCAGGCACGGGCAGATCGGTCCCCGTGGCGCGGGCGGGCAATTCGGGCCGGTCGGGCGTGGTCCGGGCGGGAAGCTCGCCGCGCTCCGGCGTCGTGACGCGCGGCTGGGACGATGTGCTGCCAGATTCAAGCTGGGCGGCGGTCTTCCGCGCGGGCAGCGCTGCGCCGGGCGGCGGCGGCACGGGCAGACGCAGGTCTTTGACCGAGGTCGGCTCCGGCAGGCGGGCTTTTTCACGGCGCGCGGGCAATGCGGGCGGCTCGTACTGGATGCGCCGCGCCGTCGCGCGCTCCACGATGCGCTCTGTGAACCATACGACGATGGCCGCGATGAAATGGACGGCCAGCACGAGCGCCAGCACAAAAGTGAGCGCCTGCAGGACGGGAGTCACCCAGCGCTCGATGATCAGGATGATGCCGCCCCACAGGCCGATAGCCGCCAGCACGGCGAAGAACACCACCGGGACGAACCACAGGAAGCCGATGCTGACCAGTTCTTGCCGGGTGGGCAGCATCGTATTGGCAATGGCGAAGATCAGGTATAGCGCGGGCACGAAGAGTGGCTGCGACACCATGTTGTTCAGCGCCGCACGCAGCGCCGCCGCATCGTTCGCGCCAATCGCCGCCAGCAGGCCCGGCACATCCAGGCCGGGGATGGCCAGCACGAGCACCGCCGCCGTGCCGACCAGGAACGGCGTGGCGGCCAGCACGGCATTCCAGAACGGGTTGATGATCAGGAAGTGGAAGATGCGGTAGTTCACCACGCCGTCATCATCGACGTAGGGCGGCAGGATCATGTCCACCGTCTGCCGCATCATGCCCGCCACCACCCATCGGCTGCCCTCGCGCAGAAGGATGCCGGGCGCGAGCACGAGAAGGTAACTGATCAGGGCCGGGCCGCGCTTGCCGAAGGCGAGGAACGCCGCGCCGAAGAGATGCCGCTGGGTCCAGCGCTGCACCCATACGAGCAGGTACAGCACCAGCCCCAGCGTGATCCACGGGCTGAGCAGGTTCAGAATGCGCGAGAAGGTGAACGGCCCGGCGTCCAACTGCCCTTAACGTGCCCCTTTGGCCTCAACGGCAAGTTCAACGAGCTTGACGAAATCATTGACCTTGAGCGCTGCGCCGCCCACCAGCGCGCCGTCGATGTCCGGCTGGGACATGAAAGCGAGCATGTTGTCGGGCTTGACGCTGCCGCCGTACTGGATGCGCATCGCCTGCGCAGCGTCCTGCCCGTACAGGTCGGCCAGCACATCGCGAATGGCGCGCTTGATGATGGCATTGGCCTGTTCCGGGCTGGCGCTCTTGCCCGTACCAATGGCCCAGATCGGCTCGTAGGCGACCACGATGTTGGCCAGCGCCTCGACCGGGATATCGGTGAACGCGGCCTGCACCTGCGCCCCGACGAACGCCTCGGTTTCGCCCGCCTCATTCTGGGACAGGCTTTCCCCGACGGCGATGATCGGCTTCAGGCCGTGCGCCAGAAGCGCCTTGGCCTTGTTGTTGATCATCTCGTCCGTTTCGCCCAGGTATTGCCGCACTTCGGAATGGCCGATGATGCAGTATTCGACCAGCCCTTGCAGCATGGGCGCGGAAACCTGCCCGGTGAACGCGCCCTGTTTCTCCCAGTGAACATTCTGCGCGCCGACCTTGACGGGCGTGCCCTTGAGGGCCTCAGCCACGCCGGGGATGGCCACGTAGGGCGGGCACACGACTCGCTCCGCCGCGTCGAAGCCGGCCAACCGGGGCGCGAGTTCCTTCACGAAGGCGACGGCCTCGGCGGGGGTTTTGTACATTTTCCAGTTGCCGGCGATGATGGGTGTACGCATCAACCTATTGTCCTCTCGATAGCGTGGGGGCTGGCGGCGAAGGATAGAGGGGCCATGCTGCGCGTGCCAGCCGTTTGTCCTGTCATCTGCATAGTATACCCCCATACGCCGCACCCTAAACCATCCGGGGCCATCGCATCACACCACACCGACCCGTGAGGCGTCAAGGTCCGCCCGGCGCTGAAGCGACCGGGCTGAGCGTACAAAGCCCTTCGGGCTAATGATGTTGGCTTCAGCCCGGCAGGGCTTCGTAATTTCAGCCCCGTGCTTCAGCGCGGGGCGTTCGCAGCCGGGAAGGACGACCGGGCAGCTTGACCGCAGATGAATTTCAGCCCCTTGCTGATAGATTTCGAGAGGGTGTTATGCACTTCGAACGGCTGACACGGCCCCGAGAGATGATGGCAAGGCCCTGACCTCACCCCCGGCCCCTATCCATGTCT
>JADZBY010000458.1 GCA_020851855.1 Anaerolineae bacterium | reverse complement strand
CGCTTTGTATTGTCGGTTGTCAAGAGCCAGCATCGCGCGTGTGGTGTCGAGCAGGGTATAGACTCCGGTTGAACCACGTGATAGAAGACATTCCAGCCAGTGCGCCTATCCCGCAATAATCCAGCCTTGCGCAGCACCGCGAGGTGCTGGGAGATGTGCGCCTGGCGGTAGCCAAGCTGTGCCTCAATCTCGCACACGCATTCCTCTCCGCTCCGAAGCACGTCAAGGATGGAAATGCGCGTCGCATGCGCCAACGCCTCAATGAGCCGCTTCAATCGCATACGTTGATCTTCGTTCATGGCCGGATTATATTCGATGAATTGAATGTGCTAGTACTGATCAATGTCATTACTTGACGATGACAAGGGGCACCACCCCTTGACGCGGTTGCAGGGTGTGATATAGTTCAAGCGTAGTTGAACTACCGACACAAGCGATTAGGCTTTCGGCGAGAGTCAACATGGACAAGATGGAACTCCCCAATAACTCACAGCAGCTTGTGGCCTGGCTCAAGGTGCTAGCCGAACCAAGGCGCCTGCTCATCATCAACCTGTTGTTGCAGGGCAATCAATGCAACTGCGAGCTGAGCGACGCATTGGGCATGGCCCCAAATCTGATCTCCCATCATATGAATGTGCTATGTCAGTCTGGTCTGGTACGTGCCGAACGCGATCCGATTGACGCACGCTGGATCTACTACTCCGTAGATCAGGAAGCACTCCTGGCGCTCAACACTGCTTTTTCCGCATTCTTCGACCCTGCGCGCATTCAGTCCCGCCGCTCTTGTGGCCCTGTTGGCGCATTGATGCAACTGGTCGATGATTTGTCAGAGCGGTGACTTTTTTTGCGGACTCAGTTCAATGGAGGTTGAACTATCATGAGTGATCCTCTCAATATTGTCGACATCTCGGTCATGCAGACAGATTCGCGTACGGGCGTGAACGTCGAGTTTTTCGACCCGCCGATGTGCTGTCCAACTGGACTGTGCGGCCCAACGCTCGATCAGACATTGCTAGACGTGAACGAGATGATTCTCAGCCTGAAATCGGCCGGTGTGCGCGTCGAACGCTACCAGATGACCGGCAATCCCAATGCCTTCCTCAATAACGCTGCGGTGATGCGCCTGGTGCGAGAACGGCAGATGGAAGCGCTGCCCATTACCGTCGTCAATGGAGAGGTTGTCAAAGCCGGCGCGTATCCAACGCTCGCAGAAGTACAAAGCGCGCTAGACGGAGAACAGAAATGACTGCAATGAGTACGCCATTCGTCTTCTTTTCGGGGAAAGGCGGTGTAGGCAAAACCTCGATGGCCTGCACAACTGCCGTGCGCTACGCCGACGAGGGGCGCCGCACCCTGATTGTCACTACCGACCCGGCTTCAAACCTGGCCGACGTGTTTGAGCAGCCTATCGGGCACAAAGTCACAGCCATCGAGGGCGTGCCGAATCTATGGGCGATGGAGATTGACGCTGATCGCGCCACCGAGGAATATAAGGATCGTGCTCTGGCGCCCCTCCGCGCGGCTTTCCCGCCCCAAATCGTCCAGGTGATGGAAGAGCAGATGAATGGCCCCTGCACTGCCGAAGTGGCTGCTTTCGACCGTTTCACCGACTTCCTGGAGTCGCCAGGCGCAGGAGAGTCTGCTTATGATGTGGTGATCTTCGATACCGCCCCTACTGGCCACACGCTGCGCCTTCTGGAACTTCCCGCCGAATGGAGCCGCTCGATTCAAGAGGCAGAAACGGGCAGCGGCCAGACCTGCATTGGGCCAGCCGCGGCCATTCAGGACGCAAAGCAGAAGTATGAACGTGCGCTCGCTGCGCTGCGCGACACCACGCGAACGACGTTCGTCTTTGTGCTTCACCCGGAGGCCACCGCCATTAAGGAAACGCAACGCGCCACGGTCGAGCTGGGCAAACTGGACATCCATACCCACCAGATTATCGTCAATGGCATTATCCCGCCTGAAGAATCGGTCAATCCATTTTACTCAGCGCGGATGAAGATGCAGGCCAACTATCTGGCGCAGATCGAGCGTGAGCTACCCCTGCCTACGCAACGCATGTTTCTATTGGATAGAGAGATCAAGGGCGTGACAGGGCTGCGTGAGGTCGGGCAGATGCTCTTTGACGGACAGCGCAATGTGTCTCCCGTCCAGAGCATTGCTGCGCCCACAGGCTTGTTCGGTGCGGCGCCGGCATCAGTCGGGGTACTAGGGCGTGTACTGCCGAACAGCCACAGTCGAACTCTGTTCTTTGCGGGAAAGGGCGGCGTAGGCAAGACAGTAGCGTCGTGCCTGACGGCGGTCTGGCTGGCGCGACAAGGACACAAGACGCTGCTCCTCACGACAGACCCGGCGGCGCATCTAGGCGACGTACTCGGCGTTCCGGTGGGAGATGAAGTTGCCCCAGTGGCAGGCGTCCCGAATCTGTGGGCGACAAAAATCGACCCCAAAGCCGCAGCCGATGTCTACAAAGCACGCATCCTGGAAGATGCGCGGCAGCGTGGGCGTCCGCCGGAAGCGCTTCAGACCATGGCCGAGGAACTCGACTCCCCGTGCACTGAAGAGATGGCCGCTTTCGATCGCTTCATCGCTTATGCCTCTCAGGACGAATGGCAGGCCATCGTCTTTGACACGGCGCCAACCGGACATACCCTGCGCCTGCTGGAACTCCCAATGGACTGGAGCCAGCAACTTGATGTGAAGGTGTTTAGCACGGTTGACAGCGTGGCCGCCGACGACATCGCCAAACAGCGCTTCGGCAAGGTGATTGCTATGATGCGGGATCCAGAGCGCAGCACGTTTGCTTTCGTGATGTACCCTGAATCGACGCCCATTGCTGAAGCCAAGCGCGCCATTGACGAGCTAGCGACTCTGGACATTTCGCTTGGACTGGTGGTTGCCAACCAGGTGGTGCCGCCGGATGCGTGCACGACGCCCTTTGCTCGTTCACGGCGTACCATGCAGGAGAAGTACCTGGCGGAAATGTCCGCGCTTTTCCCAGCACCAATGCTGCAAATCCCGCTGCTGCCACACGAAGTGAAGGGGCTGGATGTGCTAGTGGCATTGGGTGAGCAGGTCTACGGAGACCATCAGACTGTAGACATCCTACAGACGCCGACGGAGGCGGCTACGTCATGACCAATCATGTCCACGACCACGAACATATGGCATTGGCTGTATCAGAGATTGCTCACCCTCTAGTGCATGCTTTCGCTGTTGCCCTTGTCGAGACACCGCAGTACCAGGCTTTCGAAGAGGCATCTGCTACGCTGAGCAAAGACGAAGCTGCTCAACGCGCACTTGAAGCTCACCAAGAGAGGCAACAGACGCTTGGGATGATGTTGATGCTCAATGCGGTGAGTGATGCCGATCGAGTGGAACTCGAGAGCTTGCGTCAAGCCGTCATAGCTCAACCTTCCGTAAACGCCTACATTGAAGCCGAGCAGACCCTGATCGAGTTGTTTCAGGCTATCGCTGAGGTAGTTTCCGAACGAATCGGCTTGCCCTTTGCGGTCTCCCGCTCTGGAGGGTGCTGTGGCTAAAAAGGATGTACTCGTGGAGAAGAATGCCGTCACCATCCCACCTGATCTGCTGGTGGCTGCCGAACAACTGGCTGAGGTGCTCCTCGACACAGAGCCTATCGCCGACTACCACCGCGCCACAGCCGAATTTGAGGCGGACGCTCAAGCGCGTCAGTTGCTCGACCAGCTCGGAGCTGCCCAGGTTGATTTGCGGACACGACAGAGAGATGGCGGTGTGACGCGAGCCGATCTGGATCACCTGCGCGACCTACAGCGCCAGGCGGCGTCCAACCCGACAATCACGCGGTTTGTGCAAACCCAGCAGATGGCTAACGAGTACCTGCAGGGAGTGAATCTAGAGATTAGCGAGGTGATCGGAGTGGACTTTGGTGCGTGGGCGCGTCCCTCGCGCTGCTGATAGTCGGATCCGAATGCCTATGGAGGCAGACTGGGTGAATCAGCCCACGCAAGCCTAATTGACTGTCGGAGTTACGCCGTTCCAACGCGGAGTTGGCTTTACGGGAAGCCATACGAATGCTCTGCCCATCCACTGGATTGTCTTGTAGAGCCAACTTCTGCTTCAAATGCGCAACTCCCTGATCGTGTTTGCCGGACGCGCGAGGAAGAGACGCGGTGCCACAACTTCCGCTTCTCTCTTGCGCACAAGATGATCGTTCTCGACGTTGCATGCACATGTCTGGAGCTCTTCATGCCAATATACAGCTTTCGCTGCGAGCAGTGCGGGACGGTTTTTGAGGTCCGCGCCTCGATAAAGGAAAAGGAAAACGGGCTGGAACCAACATGCCCAAAGTGCCAGGACCAACACTCCCGGCAGATCATTACCGCTGGTCTGCTCGTACATGAATCGGGCAACTCCGGACCATCCTTTGCTGGGTGTGGCCCCAACGCCAGGCCGGGGTGCTGCGGATGACGGAGCCGATTGTGGTCCAGATCATCGGCACGCAAGTCGCCTGTGCTGATGGCCTCAAAGACTCATGGCGTCACACCGCGACTTGGGCTGCCGGCCGACTAGAGGATCTCTTTGGGGATGGGGTTATTGTTGAATACTTCGATCTGTTCGACCCATCCTGCCCTCATTTGCCACCCGATGCTCAACTCCCACTTGTCCTGATCGACGGAGAGGTATTGAGCAGTGGCGGCAAAATTCCGATGCCTGCTATTCGCAAGAAGCTAGAAGCGCTCGGTGTGCACCTATATGGCGGAGAATCTGTTGAGCCATGACAGTTGGGAAGAAGCGCGTCCTTATCCTGTGCACGGGCAATTCGGCTCGCTCCCAAATGGCTGAGGGCTGGCTACGCAATCACGCAGGAGATCGCTTTGAGGTCTTCAGCGCCGGCAACCGACCAACGGGCCAGGTGCATCCCGCTGCTGTAGAGGCCATGGCTGAGATCGGGATTGATATCAAGGAGCAGTCGTCCAAGCACGTCAGCCAGTTTGCGGGACAGGCCTTCGATTATGTAGTCACCGTCTGCGATAGTGCCGCTGAGCAATGTCCGATATTCCCCGGTAAAGCTATACGTATTCACCGTGACTTTGCCGATCCTGCAAAAGCGCCTGTTGAAGAACATGGGGAGATATTTCGCCGTGTGCGCGATGAAATCTCGGCGTGGCTGTCACAGATTTTCCCTGTAGCAGGAAGCTGAGATTCCTTCTGCTCGCGCCGCGGCGGTGTTCATTCTGGAATTGCGATACCCTGGGACTTTCGGTGCTTCACCGAGAACTGGTTATCGATGCTAACTGAAAGTGAAGTCCGGGCGGTCTTGAGCAACGTGATTCATGTCTCGTTCGGGATGAGCCTAATAACGCTTGGCATGGTGCGCGCGATACGTGTGGTCGCGTCAGCGGTTGAGATCGACCTCGTAATGAACTGTCCAGGTTGTCCAGGTGGTGAGATTGCGTTAGCAGCAACACGAGAGAGGGTTCGGGCACTTGACGGCGTAACCGAAGTGAAACTTCGGTTGCTCCCGGAGCCTTGGACACCGCCGTGGGAGCAGCACTGGTAGCCGAGAGAATGTACTGCGAATTTGAGACGGGCGCTGTGCGGCTGGGGGCTGAATGCTCGCCGATCAATGGCCGCGTTGCTCGGTGCGCCCAATTGCGACTTGATCGAGATCAACCACATCGCCCTCAAATAGCTGAAGTTCACTTCCTGTGAAGCGCCATGCATGAGTTGTCCGTCACGCAGAACATCCTGAGTATCGCCCTCGAGCACGGTGAACGCGCTGGCGCCCGACGTATCACGGTGCTGTATCTGGTCATCGGACAGCTTTCGACCATCGTCGACGACTCAGTCCAGTTTTACTGGGAAATCATAGCCGAAGGCACACTTGCGGCCGGCTCGAAGTTGCATTTCCGGCGCATCCCTGCCGAACTGGAGTGTAGAGAGTGTGGGACCCGGTTCGGTCTGGGGCGCGACAGTTTCGACTGCCCGACGTGCGGTAGCGAGCGTGTGCAAGTTATCGCCGGGGAGGAATTCTACGTAGAGGCCATTGAAGTTGAGGGCGACATCGACGATACCAACAATACCCCTGCCGCTGAGCAGGAGAACCAGGAGAATGAAAACGAATGACCACAAAACGGATTCCAGTCATCGAGAAGATCCTGAGCGCCAATGATCGCGTTGCAGCCGGCAACCGTGCGCGGCTCGACGCGGCAGGCGTGTATGCGGTGAACTTCATCGCCTCGCCCGGCGCTGGTAAAACGGCACTTGTCGAGCAGACAGTACACGGCCTGAGTGGGCGCTTTCGCATTGGAGTCATTGACGGGGACATCGCTACCAGCCTGGACGCAGAACGAGCCGAGGCGGCGGGTGCTATCTCCCTGCAGATCAATACCGGTGGTGAATGCCATCTGGAGGCGGTGATGGTCCAGGCTGGGCTGGAGCAACTCCCACTGGAGCAAATCGACCTGCTGATTGTGGAGAACGTCGGCAACCTGATCTGCCCGGCTGAATTCGAGCTGGGTACGCACGACACGGTGCTGGTCGCCTCGATCCCGGAAGGTGCGGACAAGCCCTACAAATATCCAGGAACATATCGTGGCGTCGACGCGTTGGTTATCAACAAAATCGACCTGCTGCCATACGTGCCCTTTGATATGGATTATTTTCGCCGGGGTGTCGAGGTGCTCAACCCCGACGTGGTGTCGTTCCCGCTCTCGTGCCGCACGGGCGAGGGCGTCAGCACGTGGCTAGAGTGGATCGCTGCGCAGGTCGAGGCGAAGGCGAAGGCCAGATGACTGATGCCGCAAGGAGAATTGTCTGGAGTGCCGAGACTCCTGGGTGTGCATGTTTAACTGCCCCACCTGCATCTGCGTCGGCAAGCTGACTGCCGAACGCTAATCAGCTTCGCGGAGATATCTGTGAGCAGAGATTCTCCGGCAGCTACCAGAAGACTACCTCTTGTATGTAGCCAGCTCGTACAGGCATTGCGTGAAGCTGACTCTGCCCGCACCCCGCAAGCTCGCATGACTGCTGTTATGCTCCCCTGCCCCATCTACCGCCTGACTCTGCCTGACTGGGAAAGGATAAGGGACTGGCGGGGTGCAATGGGGCGTAAACTGGAGAATGTCAGCAGATGCGCGGTAGCTGCTCGCCGGTGAGCATGTCCAGTACACGCGGCACGCCGATGCGGCTGCGCAGCGTGACGTAACCTACGTCGTCGGGGCCCAGAACATGCCCGATTAGGGCTGGTTCCTGGTTCGGGGCGGCCAACCGCAGGATCTGGAGTGTTCTTTCCACATCGTCAGGACGGACAAAGGCGGCAAAACGGCCCTCGTTAGCAACGTAAAGTGGATCCAGGCCGAGAATTTCGCAGGCACCCGCCACGTCTTCGCGCACAGCAATGACCCGATCATCCACTTCCAGATGCAGATGTGCCGCACGCGCGATTTCGACCATGGTGGTGGCCAGGCCGCCGCGCGTCAGGTCGCGCAGGCACGAAATGCGAATGCCCGCGTCGATCAGTGCCAGCACAGGCGCGG
>JADZBY010000457.1 GCA_020851855.1 Anaerolineae bacterium | reverse complement strand
GTGGGTGAGCAAGCTGTCACAGGCGGGCGATGAGGAAGGCGCACGCAGGCTGGACGCGCTGATTGTCCAGGCGCGCGCCGCCTACGGTGACAGCGAGCAGACGATTGCCAGCCTGCATCGTGTCGCCGACGCGCTGAAAGCCGCGTGCGAGCAGGCGTCCGAGATCGTCAACGCCGACGCGCTGGAAGTGTTCGCCACACCCACAAAGTAGCCATTACCCATTTTTGTTAGGGCGCTCGCAGGTGTGGCGGCATCTGCGAGCGCGATTGACACACACAAGGATTAGCGTAAAATGTATTTGGCAAGCGCAACCGATTGTCAAAACGCCCGGAGAGCGGTTAGGCCCCGCAATCCGATCAGGCAAACCACAAGGGCAAACGGTTTTTTGTTGCGTGTTGCCTGGAACGGGCTATTTAGTCCAGTGCTGGTGCCGATGTCGGCGTCTTGTGGCGTCGGCGGAGGCGGCCTAGCCAGCACTGGATTAAGTAGCCCGTTTTGCGTTTTCCTGGGGAGGAACCGCCATGAGTTCGCATACGTTAGTGCAGAGGTTCGGAGCCAAGATAGCCGCAAGGGACGGCGGTTGGTACTGTGTGTATTGTGGTTGCACCTTAACCAACGACCCCAAGCAACCCAATGCAGCAAACAAAGCCTGTGTAGACCACATCCACCCACAGGCCAGGGGCGGCAAAGACGACATGGAGAACTTCGTTTTGTGCTGTCGGATATGCAACAGCAAGAAGGGCAGCAAAGCAATTTACCCGTTGCGCATCAGACAAGCGGTGTGGTCGTGGGTCGCAGACCGATTCACGAGGGCGTACTGAGGTCAACAATGAGCAAACTTGTCGATGCAATCGGGCAATTCGCCACCGTCCCCAACACCTTTATCGAGGGCGCGAAAGGTATGAGCCATACAGCCTTTCGCCTATTTGTCACGTTGCGCTACTACACGAACGGAAAAACGGGCGATTCGTTCCCCTCTTACGACACGCTGCAAGAGCTAACAGGCATGAACCGTCGCACTATCGCTAAGGCGGTGCGCGAACTGGAGGCAGGCGGCTGGATAGAGCGCAAGCGCCGTTTCAGCCAGAGCACTATTTACACAATCAAGGCCATTAGTGGCAATATTGCCACTAATGGAGCATCCGCCATTAGTGGCACTTCTGCCACTGACATTAGTGGCAAAACTGCCACCGCCATTAGTGGCACTTCTGCACCTCTAACCAGACTGAATAACCAGACTGAAAAGAACCAGACTGAGGATGCGCCAGCGCCAGCCGCGCCACCTTCAAATCAGAAGCCGCGAGCGCAAGCGCCCATTCCCAGTTCCAAGCATCCGGCCATTGCGGAATATATCGCCGCATTTGGGTTTATTCCGAATGATGCACAGCGCGCCGAGATCGTAGAGACGGCAACCAACATTGTCCTGTGGCGGCGCGTGCTGAAAGAGTTCAAGCTGAACCATGACGTGAAGGACTTCAAGCGCGTTGGGTGGATGCTAGAGAACTACCGCAAGGGCCTATCCCGTAACGGCAACGGCCATGCGCCAACCCTCGCGCCCGGCGCTGAGCGCGTGGAATACGCTGAATCTGTGGACGCCAACGGTAACACGGTCTATACGGCGGTGAAGGTATGACGCAGGTTGTGCTACCGCCCCACGATGAGGAAGCCGAAGAAGCGGTGCTGGGCAGTCTGTTGATTGACCCCTCGGCTATTGCGCCAGTTGCGTCCTACCTGAAACCGGAAGACTTCTACCTGACGAAGAACGGCTGGGTGTACGAGGTGGTGCTGGCGCTGGGAGATCGAACTGACCTGTTCACCGTGGCGCGCTGTCTTGCGGAGCGCAATCAACTGACCGAGATCGGCGGGGAAGTGTACCTGGCGCAACTGACCACCGGCGTTTACACAGCGCTCAACGTGCAGGCATACGCGCAAATCGTCAAGCGCAAGGCGCTGTCGCGGCGCTTAATTCAGGCCGCCAGCGCGATTGCCAAAGACGCCTGGACACCCGACCTTGACGCCGATGCGCTGATTGACCGCGCACAATCCGCCCTCATCAAAGCTGTTACTGATACAGCCATCCGGCGCGAGGTGACGCTCGCCGACGCCATTGATAAGTTCTGGACGGACTTTGAGACCACGGTCGATACAGGCGTGGTGCCAGGCATCCCCACGGGCATCAGCGCGTTCGATCACAAGTTGACCGGCTGGCGACCTGGGCGCTTGACCGTGTTCGGCGCGCTGCCAGGCCACGGCAAAACCACCATCATGCTGAACCTGCTGCTGCACGCGGCGCGCAAGGGCTACCGGGGTGTGATCCTGTCGCTGGAGCAAAACGAAGAAGACCTGGTGGAAGCAATTGCGGCGTGTGAATCCGGCGTTGATCTGTCGCCCGAAGCCATCGTGAAATTGAACCCGACGCAGAAGTGCGAAGTCAAGCGCAAGGTGCAGGATGGGTTAGCGCGCATCCTTCAAATGCCGCTGCATCCGGTTTCGCGCAAGGGCGCATCGCCGGCTGATCTGGTGTACGAGGTCAAGCGCATCAGCGCACAATACGGGCCGGTGGGGCTGGCCGCGTTCGACTACATCCAACTGGGCAAACCGAACGTGATGAACCGCCAGTTCAATCGCGAACAGGAAGTTGGGGCCGTGGCGCAAGGTTTGAAAGAGGCGGCCATGGAGTTGGGGATTCACGTCTTCACGGCGTCACAGGTCAATGCTGATGGCGAAACACGCGAATCAAAGGCCATCACCCAGCACGCGGATACCGTCATCTACCTGAAAGAAGACACCGACTATCCACCCAAAGACCCCGCATCCATGCTGCCTTTGAAGGCCGACTTCTGGAAGAACCGCAAGGGCAAGACCGGCGCAGTGGGGCTGATGTTCCACAAAGCGATTGCGCGGATTGCCGCGATGGAGGTAAGGGAATGAGCGACGATCAACTATATCGCTGGCAGGCTGACCAACTGGCGCTGTGGCTGGGGCGCGGCAAGACGCTCAAACAGGCGTCGGCCATTGTCGCCAAAACCAAGCGCCGCAAGCGCGGTAAGACGAAGGCGACACACAGCGTCATGGGGACGCGGCCACACGAAGCCCAACGCCAAGTTGATCGTGTTTGTTGGACGCAGAGAGGTGAGCAAGTGACGACGATCACCGAGTGGCACGGCCTGAACGAGGGCACGAAAATTTGCACGTCCTACGGCACTGGGCCGTACCGCATTCGGAAGATTCTTATATACGCTGACGATAGCGCCAGCCTGACCTGCGCCAGGGTGGGCAAACCCACCAGCCGGAGACTCGATAACGATCTGTACTTCCTGAATGACGTTCGTTTCAGGGATGGACGGTATCGCCTCTATCAAGGCGACGAAATTTTCATCGTGGGTGGTGATCGCGTGCCAATTGAGCTATCCGGGTTACCGTTATTTGCGGCGCTATTCGCGCAGGAGTCGGAATGAACCTTCAGCAAGCACAGGAGATTGTGAGTAGTTTAATCGTGTGCCTCGCGCCGGCGTGCGAGCAGATCAGCGTCGCTGGCTCGGTGCGCAGGCAGAAGGCAGACGTGAAGGATATCGAGATCGTCTGCCTGCCCATCTACGAGGCTGAGCCACAGGCAGGCCTGTTCGCTGGCGTGGACTTCCCCGACGAACCCGCAGACCGCTACGCGCTGAAGCTGGAAGACACGCTCTCGCGGATGCGCGCCAATGGCGTGCTGGCATTTGACCCACATGTGAAGCGCAACGGCGATCGCTATAAGCGCTTTGTTGTCAACATGCCGCGCGAGCGTCTTCCGGCATTGCATATCGCGCTCGATTTGTTCATCGCCGATCGTGGCAACTTCGGCAACACCCTGGCGATTCGCACCGGCGATGCGGAGTTCTCGCACCTGCTGGTGACACCCCGCAGGCTAGGTGGCCTGATGCCCGGCAACATGCGCCAGCGTGACGGCTACCTGTGGGCCGGTGACGAGCGTGTTGATTGCAAGACCGAGCGGGATTACTTCGGGGTGCTGGGGCTGACGTGGGTCGAACCGCAGTTCCGCAATAAGACGACAGCAATCAAGCTGGCGCGTGGGCTGGTGAGGGCATGAGCGCGACACTTATCAACGGCGATGCGCGCCATCGACAAAGGCCGCGCGGTGCTGAACAAACAACTGAGAGCGTGGGTTACGGATCACAAACAGGAGGTGACACACGAATGAGCAAATCAAAAACCAAGCCCATGCGCCTGGATAGAGATAACGACGTGGTTCACGACCTGTTGTTGCTGGTCGATGTGTACATACCGTGTGATGTGATTGCCCGGTGGACAAACCGACAATTTGACCGCGCTGAAAAGTGGGCATCGAAGATGTACCTGCGGGCCAGCGACAACAACGTGAGAGTGCCCTCGCGCCCGCGCTTCATTGGCAGGGCGATCAAGGAGTATTCACAGGAGGTGACACCTACGTGAGCTTTGCTGGTACGGAGTCAACCAGCCGTAAGGCGAACGACAGAGCGCATCGAGAGTGGCATAGCGAATAAGTCAAACCAACCGACTCGTAGTAAACGCAATGCCCGCCGCTGCATATACGGCGGCGGGCTGGGATGGAGAGAGGATTGTGAGCAACACACAGAATACACAGACGGAGAAATTTGAAACGTGGGCGATTGTGGAACTCTTCGGTCATACGCAAATCGCCGGGCTAGTCACCGAAGCCACCATCGGCGGCTGTTCATTCCTGCGCGTGGACGTGCCGGCGGTGAATGGTCGACCGGCCTTCACAAAGTTCTACGGCAACGGCGCAATGTACTCCTTGACGCCCGTGGGTGAGCAAGAGGCGCGCATGGCGCTACAGCGCATCATGCCGCGCCCGGTGTCCACGTTCCTGTTGCCGGAAGCAAAGCCAAGAGGTGAAGGCAATGTGCCAGCCGGGACGATTGAGGAAGGCGCTGAGCTGGATTACGAGATGGACGAACACGGCGACGGCGATTACATCGAAGAGAATGAAGAGGATGACGAAGACGATGAAGAGTTTGACTACGAGGCCGACCTGATAAAGGAAGGCGGTATCGAGCGAGCATCGCAAGAGTAAAGGCCGGGGAGTGACAAATGATCGAAGCTGATAGAACAATCGTTCCATATTCGGCGCAAAGTGGCGCGCTCGTTCTACGGCGGGGGCTGTCTTTAGTCCTCCCTGAATGGGTCACAGCCCGTTGGGAACGGGTTGGGAACAGGTTGGGATTGGTCAAAAAGCTCAAAAACGTAGCTGGGCCTCTGAAACTGCGCCAAATCCTTTCACTTTCAGGGGCCGACATGCGGCGCTGGATTTACGAAGCAGGCGGGCGCATGTATAGCAAGGCGACGCTATCACACTGGGAGCGCGCTGAGAGATGCAGGCGTAACCGCAAGCCATTACCGCGCGGGTACTGGAAGCGTCAATGGATGCCTAAGCCCATAGTCGAATGGTTTCACAAGTTGATTGTGGCGCTGGTGATTCATATCAGCGGCGGGACATACGTGGCGCGCGTCAAGCACGTGCGCGTGCCGTGGAAGATCGAACTGTGGAGGACACGATGAAGCGAGAGCGGCGCGGATCAGGGCTGAGATACCCCGACAGTTTTAATGGCAACAACTTCGGATGCGTCTATGTGTTTGAGACGTACCCCGGCTTCTACAAAATAGGGAAGACGGAGAACTACGAGGAACGCGCGCATATATTCGATGTCATGTCACCGTTCCCATTGATCGTACATGCCGTGATTGAGACGCGCTACATGGACATTGCAGAGAAGGTGCTGCACGACCATTTCGAAATGCAGCGCGTTCGCGGCGAGTGGTTTCGCTTGTCGCTAGAACAACTCAACGTCTTATCTCAGATTAAGGGCTATGACGGGAGGGCGTGGTTGACTGGCGACAACAGGCCGGTTGATCTGCCAGAAGTGCGCGGGAGTTGGCGCACTACTTACAGAACTGCGAGGGCCGCGTAATGGCAATCGTGGAATGGCTGACGCGCGGCGCAATGACAGCGCGAGTCACTGGCGTGCGGGTGTGGCATGTCAGTTTGAGGAGGGTGGCATGAGCAAGCGAACCCGAACCATCATCGTAGACCAGAACAGCGGCCAAGAGATCGTGCGGCAGGAAACGCCGCTCACAGTCACGTTTCTGCTTGTGGTCGTGCTCCTGTTAGGCGGCGGCGCGGTAGCCGCGCTCATGTCCGGTGATGTGCTGGTAGCTGTGGTCATCGGCGCGTTTCTACTGTTCATGCTCGTGTTGCGCCTCGTTATCGCTTTGCAAGGCCGCACGCCGTACATGACAAAAGATCGATACGAGTTCTGGAAGCCGATATGGATTTTTACCCTGCTTGGCATCGTCGGGTTGACCGTTGAGTATTTCGTAGGGTGGGGACACGGGCCGGTGACGTGGTTCCTTAGCCTGTTGAAGTAGGAGGGTGGGTAATGGATAAAGTCTTGCGCGTTACCTCGGTCGCCATCATCATCTTCGCCGCGGTCATTGCGTTTGTCGTCGGCTCACGCATCGATCCGCGCACCGTCTCGCTGCTATCGGGCACGGTGATCGGTATTCTGGTTGCCGCGCCGTGCGCGACGATCATCACCTGGGTATTGACGCACCGGGGCGATATTACAGCGGCGCTTGCGAGAGTAAGCCAGCCCGTACAGCCACCGCCGCTGCCCGCGCCCATCATCATTAACCTGAACGACTTTCGCGTCACTGTCCAACCTGGCACATCGCGCGATGTGATCCTGAGTAAAGCCATGCAGCAAGGGCTAACCTTCGAGAATGCCCAACGGGTAGCAGATGTGTATGCCCGCGCCGTGTTGGATGCTCCGGTAGCTCCGGTAGTTCCGGCGCATGGGCAACGTTGGCGCGACGAGGGACACGAGATGGGCGTGCAGCTAGAGGCAGTAACGCAGTCCTCCATGTCTGAACTAGGCCGGATCGTGGAGCAGGTTGTCAACGCCTGTGGCAAGATCGTTACGGTCCAGGGCGGCACTTATGCGCAGGGGGGGGCAGGGTTTGTTCTATGCCTGCAACCGGGCGTGAAGATCAGAGACGTAAAAGCCAAACACGCCATTCTGTGCAAGCTGTTCCCACGCGCTGCCCATCTGACCCTGTCGCAGTCCGGCACGCATGTTGTGTTGCGCGTACATGGCGATTTAACGTTGGCGCATACCGGGTGCGATAACAATAGGGTGCGATGAAGATAATGCACACATGCGACTCCTCATGGTGACACTCACACTTGTTCTACTCTCAGCCTGTGGCAGCGCGTCAAGCGTAGAGTATTTTGCGCAGTCCACACGCGACACGGCCAACGCGGGAACGAATCGCATGTTGGGTGAGCAGGCGCGCGCCCGTGAGACCGCCGCACGGGCGGATTACCTGACTTCCATCGCGCCGCCGCCTACGCCAACACCTGAGCCAACTGCAACTGCGACACAGACTGCAACGCCTGAGCCAACCGCTACTGCGACACCGATGCCCACGGCGACCATAGCCGCTACTGCGACGCCGACCCCTGAGCCGACGACCGCCGAAACCACTGCGACACAGACGACAGCCACACAGACGCCGGCGCCTATAGCGAGCACGAATGCACCAGGTAGCAATGGCGCCGGCGCCAGTCCACTGCCGCTGATCCTTGCAGGTGTCGGCATTGTGGGTCTATTGATTGTGACGGTTCGCTTCTGGATACCGTTGATTGCGAGGGCTATCGAATGGCAGAACCACAGATAACGCATACGCGCACGGAGCACAGGCTGACTGGCATCACCAACACGCTGGTCGGGCTGTTCTTCACGCTACTCTTCATGTGCCTGATTACCGGCGGTGTCCTGTATTTCGTGATCGAGCGGATCAAGGGACTGGACACCAGCGTGCTTGCTATCCTCGGCACGGTGCTGATCGGCGGTGTGGTCGGAGCCGTGGTGCTGTCGAACGTCACCAGCCTCATGGTCACACGCAAGACCATCGATGCTGTGGCGAACGGCATGGATCGTAGAAACGAGAGTATGCAGGCGGCCATTCTCGGACTTGCCAACGCCGTGCAGGATCAGCAACGCCAAATGGCTGCGTACATGCTGGGCAGAGGGCAGGCCCAGGGCGGGCAGAGTGGGACAGGGCGCGTCGCGCGCATTCCAGCACAGGCGCTCCTGACAGAGCCGGAACCTGATAAGTACAGCTATGACTATTTCGACAATGACGGCAAGCGCGTGACAGTGGAATGCGAGCGCGAGTATGTGGATCGGTTTGCCGCCATGTGGCCGCAACCGGCGCGAGATGAACGCTGGCAAGGGGCCAATGACGCCTACACTCGTGCGGCCTGGTTCTTTGCCATGATGCCCACGCCGCCCCTTGAGAAGGTGGGGCGCGGGTGGCAGTGGCGCGCGG
Organism: Anaerolineae bacterium; assembly: GCA_020851855.1. GTDB lineage: Bacteria > Chloroflexota > Anaerolineae > Aggregatilineales > UBA2796 > JADZBY01. The sequence goes on along the minus strand of JADZBY010000457.1, from coordinate 38,763 downwards.
GCGTGACGCAAGAACAGCTTACCGCCCTACTCTCACAGGCTGAGCAACAATGACCACCATTTCAACGGACAGGACAGGACGGACGGACGGACGGACGAATCAAAACGGCACTTGCCCGCCGGGCAACGCGCCTCACCCGCTCATCACTGCCCTTATTGCTGAATACAAGGGCAGGAACGTGGAAGAGCCGTATGTGACCCATGTGCCCGGCGGGCAGGTCGTCTTGTGCTTCCCATTGAAGGACGGCTCTAAATATCCCAGGCTGCCTTCGCGCACCGACCTCGCCGTTCAGTGGATGAAGGATCACCGCGTACTTGAGCGCCGCCGATTTATGGACGAATGCCCGCACGCGCGCCAGTCGAATGATCTGCACTGGCGCGCGATCAAGCGCCTGGCTCAGCAAGGCGATATCACGAAAGAGAACGGGTTATGGATATGGAGTGAATAACATGGCAGACAACCTGGCGCGCGTGATCGTCGCGCCCTTACAATGGTACGAACACCCCGACTGCATCACATTCTGCGAACTCATTGCGGAGGCACTATGTCAGAACGTCACGATTACGAAGGAGCCGGGTACATTCGCCGCTCCGTCATTCGAAAAGGCCGCGAGCACGAGACGATAAGCCCGGAGTTGCAAGAGCGCGGCATCCGCGATAAAGGCGCGGAAATCGCGGCCACCGGCATCCGCATGTTCCGCGATCTGGGCGGGCACCGCAGCGGGCGCACCACCAAGAACCGCCCCGACTGGGTGAGGCTCAAGGCATACCTGAAGTCATCGGAGAGCAAGTTTCTCATCATCTACGTGTTGGACCGCGCGGCGCGCAGCGTGGGCGAGATCGCCGAACTGATCGAGATCTGCAAACAGTACGGCAAGCGCCTGATTACCTGCTACGACGGCATCGACACGAACCGCAGCGGCTTCACGGCGGATTCCATTGCCGAAATCAACATGCGCGCCACATTCGCGCAGTACTGGAGCGACAAAACGAGCGATGCCATGACGAGCACGGCGCGCGAGTTTCGCACCGAGTTGAAGATTCCGTGGGGCATGTGGCCGTTCGGCTACGCGCGCACCGGAAAGGGCAGGCAGGCACGCCTGGTGCCCAACGACGCGAAGATCGGCAACTCCCCTTCGCCTGCTGAGACGGCGCGCACGCTGCTCACCTGGTACGCATCAGGCCTGAGCTATGAGGCCGTGGCGCAGATCCTCAACGACCACCAGTACCGCCATGTGGACCGGCACAAGCAACCCAAGCGCTGGACGCGCGAAGGGGTGCGCGCGGTCGTGGGTAACGTGCTGTTCTACGCCGGGCACATCATCACGCATCGCTGGAAGGCGAAGGAGGCGCGTATTGAGCTGGAGGGCGAAGGCACATACCTGGAGCGCTACGCGCGCCACATGAAGGCTGAAGTTTCACCCGCGATTAACCCGCTGATCACCGAGGAGCTGGCCAGCAGCGTGATCGAGCGACGATTCAAGAATCAGATGGCCGGGCGCAAATCGCTGGCGTACACCTTCCTACTTACGCCCATCGCCTACTTCGGCGCGCAGCGCCTGCGTGGCGACTCGCGCGCCTTCGGATTCTTCTACTGCACGCGCCGCGCCGGCGTGTGGATCGATGCGGAAAAGGCCGACGCCGATCTGATCGAACACCTGGGTGGCATTGCGTTCCCGCCTGAGCTGCGCGCAGCCATTCGTGCCTGCGTGGCCGAGCGTGTAGGCAGCGCACGCCAGCAGGCAGCCAGGGAGGAGATTGCTGAACTGGATAAGCGAATGCAGTCGTTGGTTGATTTACTGCTCGACGGGCAGATCCAACGCACTCACTACAACGAGCGCTACACGGAGCTGGATCGCGCGCTGAAGTCCGCGCGGGCCGAGCTGACCAAAGAGGGTGACGTGGAGCGCATCATGAGCACGCTGTCTGACCTGGGCAGCGCGATCATGCTGATGACGCCGGAGAATCGCAAACGCGCCATCCATAAGCTGTTTGAGCGGGTGGAGTTTGACGAGAAGGGGGAAATTACGCGCATCAGCTTACGGGAATGGGCGCGGCAGGCATTCGGCGAACTGGCCTTCGCCTGCCGTTCCATCACTGACGCTGCGCGCTCGGAGCACTACGCCAATCATGCCCCCGGTGAGCAATCCGCACAAATTAGGCGTACAGACGGCCTGGCCTGGTTGCTGGAGCACGTCGCCTAGTCCATTTCCACGGAAATACATCCTCAGCGCCACACACCCAGCTCACGGAAACGCCTCGCCGGGAGGTTCACCTTGTACCCAGCCCAGTCCATGCCATTCGTCACGCAGTAGAGCGCGCCTGCCTTGTAAGGTGACTTGTAGCTCACGCCGTTGATGATCGTCGGGCTCGAGTTGATCACGGCAAACCGTTTCGACCAGCTCGCGATCTCCTCGTCGGTGTAGCCGTGGGTGGGGAACCCGCCTGGATACTGATCGACGCCGGTCTCGTCACTCACGATGCTGGCGTTGCTGGGGTTGGCTGGGTCAAGGCCACACAGATAGAACAGGAAACGCCAGTTCTCTTCAAGCCACAGCGTCTGATGGTGCTGGATCACCACCGGCTTATCCTGCCAGTCGGTGAAGGTGTCGGTAAACACCGTTTCGTCATAGATGCGCTGGCGAAGCGGCATGCCTGAGTGATCGTCGCCGGAGTAGCTATGCGTGTTGAACCACATGCCCTCTCGCCACAGATCCGCATACCCATCGTGCACGGCTCTGACCACGCGCGGATCGACATAGTTCGGGTTACCCATCGAAAAGCCGTAGCCCGCATAGATCATGCCGTTGGCCCGCGCGAACTCGAAGTTGCGACGGTCGAACTCGGCCCGGCGCAGGATGCTATCCGGCTCGCCGTTGAACCCGCTGTCGTTCTCGTTCGCCCCGAACAGCCCCATGCCCGGCGTGAAGGCTTCGTGCAACAGGGCGTGCCACTGCTCGAAGCTCGGCTCATACCCCTTCGGCAACATCGGGCGGGCGAAGATGAGCGCGTTCGGCCAGCGCTCTTTCCACTGCTTTGCTTTGGCCGGGTTGAACGTCACCGTCGCAAAGCCGCAACCGCTCTCGAAATACTGCGCAAACTCCGCCGTGTCCAGGCCCGGCGCCACGTCGTTCAACCCGATCATCACCGTTGTGTTCTGCACCGGTGGAGGCGGCGGAGGCGGCGTGTACGGCCCATACTCCGCCTGGATCACCGCACCGCCCTTGTTCTCGTAATACTCGAACACGAGCTGGTGCTTGCCTGGTGCGCAGTCGATGAACGTCTCATGGCGTGTGGGCGCCATGTCGGCCCAGCGCTCGAACACCTTCGCGCCGTCCAGCAAGATTCTGAACCCATCGTCCGTGGTGGCCACGACGCGCAACTTCGACGCGCCGGCGGGCTGCTCGATGGTGCGCGTGAAGCGTGCGCTGAACCCATCCGCCGGCAGGCCAGCCGGCCCGCCGCTGCCCCAGTTCAGATTGATTGCCAACGCGGTGATCGTCTCAGTTTTGACCGGCGCACCGGTCAGGGTCATATTGTTGAAGTATTCCACGCGCCAAACGTCTGCCGGCGGCGGCGGTGGAGGTGGGGGCGGCGGTGGTTGCTCAAGTTGCACATACCGCTTGGCGATCAGCACGTCCGCAACGCGCTGGCCTCCGGTAGACAGGCTGGTGCGATAGAAGCCTTCAACGTCTGATTCTTCCACCTCTACCAACGTGCCCTTTGGCACAAGGCCCACGGAGGCCCGCGCGTTCACATCAATGGTTGTTGTTCCCTTCATGGCTACTCCTATCCAACAGGCGGCTCGATGACGACACTCACCCGGTTGTGCGTGCCTGCTTCCGCCGCGTGGAACTGCGGCACGGTCATGCGTCGGTACGCCCCCTGGCTGGGGGTCGGCCACAACGGATCGTGATAAACCACCCGCGTAATCTCGTTTGCTTCATTGCGGTCAATGCCGGTCACGACGATGAAGTGCAGGCCGTCATAATCCAGATAGCGCGCCGGCAATTTCGGATACGACACCAGGCACATGAAGGGCGGGCGCAAGATGTGCGATCCCTTCACCGTGCGCAAGCCCACCCGCGTTAACGCCGTCACCGCCTGATTAGACGTGGTGAGTTTGTTCGCCACGCCCATCAATCGCACCAGCGCTTCCACCGTCGTCCTGACGCCCGCGTAGCTGGCCAACATGCACCAGCAGGCGGGGCCGCAATCGTTGGAAAACGGATTCCCCACCTGGCTGAAGTACGGCATTTGTACGGACTCGGAGGTCGGCGTCGCCGGGTTGGGCGCGGGCGGCTGCGCGATGTCCAGCCAGCGCGCCGACAGGTACCACTCGACCGGCGCACCGGTCTCCGTGCTGATCGGAATACCCTGTTCCGCGTTGTGTACGACTGCCGGGATGACGCCCCACGTCGGCGCGCCAGTCGCGTCAAACAACAGCCGGCTCAAGTCCACAGCGGCCCCATCGGGCAGCGTGCCGACCACGGCGCCGGAGAGCGAAGCGCTCGCGCGCAGTCGCAGCCAGGGGCTTGATCGAATCGTTGCTTTCATGGCACCCTCACCATTGAGAACTCCGGCGTCGCATTGCCGACCGACTGCACGTCCAGGTTGCCGCCACTCGTCTGAAGCACCACCAGCTCGATGTAGTCGTTCGCACTCAACGGATATGCGGCCACAGCGACACTGATCCCTGTGATGGACCCACTGAGCGCAGGAACGCCCTGTTCGGCGATGAAGGTTGCGCCATTCAGCCGGAGGAGCAGCCGCCGCGTGCCGGTCGCATTGGATGCGAAGCGCACGTGTCCACTGATGGCGTAGATCCCTGACGTGCGACACGTCAGGCGCGTGGGGTTCACGCTATTGCTGTGGCAGTCGTCCGTGTCAAAGCGCTCGCTGTTGAACGTCAACACCGTGACTGTTCTGTCCACAATGGATTGCGCCGCGTCGTAATACACGTGCGCGCCCAGCGCGGTGGACTCACGAATGCTGCCCAGGGCATGCAACTCGGTGATGGTGATGTCTCCATCGGCGTCGCGCCGTACCACCGTCCCAGGCGTGGCGGCTTGCGCAGACGGCGTGAACTCGCGCGACAGGTTCACATCCACGCGCCCTTGAAGCGCGTTGATCTGGCGCTGCAAACCGATGATGGCTTCTTCGAGGTTGTTCATAGCACTGCCCTCACAACACTGGCCTCACAGCAGTTCGTCATTCCTCAAATTCACGTTGACCGCTTCGCCCTGTTCGGCATTGATGTACACGCGCACTTTGTCGATCCGACAGTTAAAGGCATACCTGCCCACCTGTGCAGTAATGGCATCCCCGAAGCCGAAGTGCACGCCGTAACGCAAGTCAGGCGTCTCGCGCAACTCACCCGCGAATGAGCGGCGCAGCCGCCCCTCCCGCAGGCGCGCCTTCGCCTCGGCGAGCAGGCTGGCCGTGTCCCCCAACGCCACGTTCGTCGCCTCCACCGCGGCCTCGATGCGGTTGTAAGGCGAGACGCCAATGCGCGCGGTGTTGGAAGCGGTCTGCACGTCACGCGCAGCCCCTTCGCCCTGGCCCAGCGCATAGGCGAACGTCACTTCCTCGACGGCGTCGTCGGCCAGGGTGATGTTGGCAAGCGTTCCGGTATCGGGCGATAGCAGCACCGGCGCTGGGGAAAGGCCGTGCCGGTGGTCGTTGCCGCGCATGTGGAGGTAAGTGCGAAACTCCAGTGTCCCGGCTGCGTCGCCGGTGCGCACCACGTCGAACGAGAGATAGCTCCCATTCGCGGCGCTGTCGCGCGCCAGCTCCTGCAACACGGTCATGACCTGGCGATAGGAGAACGCCTTCGACGTGCTGTAGCCCGCGCCGTTGTCCGCAGCCACCTGGAAGAAGCTCAGCCGCCGTGCCGTGTCGGTGGCGGTTGAACCCAAGTTCTCGCGCACAATCGCCTTCATCAGGTTCGAGGCCGCCCCGCTCTTCTGGGCCTGCGACGTGCCCGCTTTGTAGGCCACCACGCGCCGCTTCAGTAAGTGCTTGGCGTCGTAGGCGGTGATGTAGAGCATGCGGTTATCCCTGATCTGCAATTCCGGCTTACGCACGAACCACACCGTATCGCCTTCCAGCCTGGCCGGGCCACCGTCAATCGAGCGCCACACCTCCAGCCGCACATCGGTCTTAAAGAACTCGTAAGGCAGCCCTTCGTTGCGCGTGAGAAAGAGCGATCCCACATCGTTCTCAACGAGCGTGTATTCGAGGATCGTGAAGCGGTTGATCGAGGCGATCTGCGCGCCCGACGCATCGCGCACCCGGATTTCGTACTCAGTCGCCATCGTCGCTAGACCTCCGCTGGATCACGCACAGTGACCGATAGAACGTCACCGACTCGATCTGTCGCTGGGCGTCGTTAAGCTGTGCGCGCTCCTCTTCACTCAGCCGCGCGTTGTTGATCGCTCCCCTGCCCGCGCAGTCATGCGCCAGTTCGTCCAGTGTCTTCTGTCTCACAATGCCGCTCCGTCAATCGAGTCGAATTGTTCGTGCCACACCATCAGCGCTTCCGGCCCCAGCAGGCTGATCTTGTTCACGCCGGGCACAAGTCGCCACGTCGCGAGGTTCGACCCGGGTAACACGCCGTTCAATTTGCTGATGCGAAAGGTGGATGCAAAGGTCGAGCTGGGGCCGAGTTTGAGCACGGCGCGCTCGCCGTCCAGGATGGTGTTGTTGAAGTAGATACTTTCCCCCGTGGTGAAGTTGGTCAAGCGTGACAGCAGCCCCGGCGTTGAGAAGGCCACGCGCGGGTACACCTCCGCCGTGCCACCCACCACCACTTCTGTGTAGCCGGCTGTCTCCGCGTCAGCGATAGATGGATCCGTGCCGTCGAAGCCCAGATAAACATCGTCGTTGCCGAAGCCATCGCCGAACACGGCCACGGCGTACCCCAGCGAATTGCCCGGCGAGTCGGCATCCGGGCGTACCCACACCGAGCCGTTCCACGTCGCAAAGCCCACCGTTGGCATTCCCCCCGCGCTGGTGAATTCCCCCACCACGTACAGGAGTCCCTTCGAGTCCACCGCCAGCCCCAGCACGTTACCGTCGCAGCCCGACCCAAGTGGCTCCCAGGCCGCACCCGTCCAGCGCGCGATGCGGCTGGCTGACACGCCGCCGATGGTGGTGAATAGCCCACCGGCGTACAGCGTGCCATCCGGTGCAACAGCCAGCGCCATCACCAGGCCGTTTGCGCCACTGCCAAGCGCTGACCATGCGACGCCGTTCCACTTGGCGACGCGCGTGGCCGCGACGCCGCCGATGCTGGTGAAGTCACCGCCGGCGTACATGCCGCTTGCGTCAAAGGCTAGCGCGAAGACGGCGTCGTTCGCGCCTGTACCGAGCGCCGACCAGGCTGAACCGTCCCATTTGGCGATGTAGGCCGTGTTTGCCACGCCCCCAGCCAGTGTGAAGGTGCCACCCGCGTAGAGCATCCCGTCCGGGCCGAAAGCCAATACCGAGACATCGCTGTTGCAGCCCGTGCCCACCGCCTCATAAATGATGCCGTTCCACTTCACGATGTTGTCAGCCGCCCCGATCGGCGGAAAGCCCCAGTTGGTGAAACTGCCACCGAGATACACCTCGCCGTTGGGCGCGACGGCAACCGCGCGCACCGGCCCCGTGCCCTCGCCAGCGGGGGTCATGTTGGCCCATGTTTCGGTCATCGGCGTCCACTGCGCGATGTACTGCGACGCATAGATCGTGCCGTCCGATTCCACCACCTGCGTAAACGAGCCGCCCACGTAGATCAGCCCCCCAGGGCCTTTCGCGATGGCATACACAATGTCATTCACGCCTCGCCCCAGCGCCTTCCACTGCCCATCCACGCGGCGCATCACGTTCTTCGTGTATTGCACCGTCGCCGTGCCCGCCAGCAGCGCCGCGCTGTCATTTACCGCTCTGCCCACCGCCAGCCCGTCGAACAGGTCAAACTCCAGTGCCACACTGTTGCCCACGTTGGCGCTGTGGTTGCCTTCCAGCCCGCTCCTGTAGACGCACTCAATGACGATCTCGCGGCCCACGGGCTTGCCGCAATCGACCGGCTGGTAGATCAGGTGGATGGGCGCGGTGCGCGGCGTGCGCCTTGGCTTGATCGCGTCATACAGCGCCTGCCTGGCGCGTTTGAGGTCAAGCGTCGAGTCGCATTCAAAGCGCCCCACAATGGAGAATGAGTGGGGTGGAACGATGGAGCGCTGGTAGTTGCCCCCGCCAACAAGGGCATAAGCGTCGATGATGTTGGCTTGCGGTGGTGCGCCCGCGCCGATGATGGCCGCTGTGGTGAAGTGGAACTCGCGCAGGTTGCGCACGCGCCCGCCCTCTGGTGAGTAGCCCCCGCGCTGCGACGCGGAGTAGTGCGCCAGTCCCGTCCACACACAGCCGTCCTGATCGCCGTCGCAGTAGGTCGTGGCGTATGGTTTTTCTTCCACCTGCACCTGGTCGATGTAGAAGGGGGCTGTGGTTACCTCCCCCACAGCCACGAACAACGCTAGTGCCCCTGGTGACATGGCGCCAGGCGCGGTAGAGGTGAACTCAATACGCTGCCACTCGCCCGTGCCCTTGAAGGCGAGCACAAAGCTCATGTTCAGTAGCACGGGCGTGCCAAAACCGGTGCGATAGGAGACCCCATGCGCGCCCAGAAACCAGAGACTGACCGTGTAGGTATGGCTCGCCAGTGATCCAGCGATGACCGTGGTTGCCCCTTCATACAGGTCCGGGTCTCCGGTGGGTGTCACCTCTAGCGACCATGCACCGGCATGCGCGTGGGTGGACACCCGCGCGATGGTTTCGGTGATCCAGGTTGCCCCCCAGGATGCGGCGTCAACTTCGAACGAGGGATTCACAACCATGTTGGTTGTTTCATCCGGCACGATCACCGACCACACGCCGGCCTGCCCATCGTCCAGTGCAACGTTGGAAACATCTTCAGTGATTTGTCGCAGTAGTTTCATAGTCACCTGTTGTCATTACCCGGCCATGGCTTGCAACACGGCGAAGCGGCTAATCACTTCACCAGCACTTGAGGTGGTCACCACGCCGCCGAGGTTGTAGTTGCGCACGTAACTGGCATTGTTCGTGACGGTGCGTGTCACGCCGGTCGATGTGGGTTGCGCGATGCGCCGCCCGCCCAGCAGGTCAAGTCCGTTGACATTCAGGTTGAGGCCACTTCCGCTGCCACTGCCGATGCCAAAGAATTCCTTGATCTTATTGATGGCCTCTTCGATGATCCACTTCAGCGTGTTAATCACCGCGTCCTTGGCGGCGTTGAGGCCATTCACAATGTTGTTAATGATGTTTGTGCCGATGCTGACGAACCCGCCCACAATCTCGACCACCTTGTCATAAGCCGCTTGCACCGCGCCGGTGATCGCATTCTTGATGTTGTTCCAGATCGACTCAATCGTGCCCTTGATGCCGTTCAGGATGTTGCCGATGTCAACACCCAGGGCATTGAAGACCAGCTTCACCACGGTGGCGATCTGGTTGATCAGCGTCTCGATGATGGTCTTGATGTTGTTCCAGATCGTGTTGATGGTGCTCTTCAGGATGTTCAGTGCGCCGCTGACATCGCCTTGCAACAGCTTCAGCGCCGCGTTGACAATCCCCAGGATCAGCTTGAGCGCAGTGTCGATGATGGTCTTAATGAACGTCCAGGTGTTGTCGATGAAGTTCTGGATGTCTTTCGAGTTGGTCTTGATGAAGTTGGCAATGGCGTTCAGGATCGGCACCACGATGCCTTGGATCAGCTTCAGGATGCCGGTGATGATCTGCAAGATCATGTTCCAGGCGTCGCCGATAAACTTCTCAATGTCCTTGCCGTTGGCGTCAATAAACTTGGCGACCTCGCCGAAGATGGCTTCGACCACTTTCGCGATAGCCTTGACCACCGAGTCGATCACCGCGCCGGCGATCTCGAACACGTCCGCCAGCTTCTCCATCTCCGGCGACGGCTGTTGCAGGCTGGTGGCCAGGTTGGTGATGAAGGTAATGACCTGCTGGATGATCGTGATGAGTTCACCCGCCCCAGGGATCAGGTTGTTGAGCGAGTCCTTCAGGAACGTCGTCTTGTCACTCGCGTCGAAGAAGCCTTGCGCGAAGGCCATCACCGCGTCCACGCCCGGCGATATCCAGTCGTTCAGGAGCGTGGTCAGTATAGGGAGGAGCGCGGTGCCAATCACAATCTGCAACGTCTCCAGCGACCCGTTCAACTGTTCCTGGGCGAAGTTGAAGCCCTGCTGGCGTTTAGCCGCCTGCTCGCTGGCAGAGCCCGCATTCTTCATCGCCGCGGCCATGTCGTTGAAGCCCACCGACCCGGCCTCGGCAATCGACGCCGCCGCGCGAATGGCGTCCTGCCCGAAGATGGTCTGCAGCGCCTGGAGCTTCTGCTCCTGCGTCAGGTCCTTCGTGGCGTTCTGGAGCATCTGCGAGGCTTTCTCCATGCCGACGAATTGACCCTGCGCGTCGAAGAAGGCGGACTTGCCGTCCTCCGTCGCCAGACCCAGCTCGATCATGGCCGCGGCCTGGTTCTTCGTCGTGGGGATCAGGCGCGAGATGAAGGTCTTTAAGGACGTGCCGGCGTCGGCAGCGGAACTGAAGTTGGGCGCAATCAGCGCCATGGTGGTGGTGAGGTCTTTGAACGAGACGCCGGCAACTTTCGCGGATCCGCCAGAGTTGGCTAACCCCAGTGCCAGGTCTTCCACGCCCACGGTCGAAGCGTTGGCAGCCTGTGCCAGGAGGTTTGCGACATCCGCGCCGGTGACGCCGGTGTCGGCCCACACGCCGAGCTGCTTCGCCACGATCTCGCTGGCCAGGCCCAGCTCGACCTCAGCGCCCGCCGCCAGGTCAAGCGTGCCCTTCAGGCCACTCGTGGAAATGGTGAGCGGGTCAATCCCGCCTTTGGCGAGGTTGATCGCGGCCTCTTCGGCCTGGGCAGCGGAGTACTGTGTGTCTTTGCCCAGTTGCAGGAATTGGTCTCTAAAGTCTTTGAGTGACAGCCCGCTCTCGTCGAGCGAATCGCCGGTGACGGCCGCGAAGCGTTGCATGCCGGCTTCGAAGTCGCCGGCCACCTTGACGGAATCCTGCACGAACCCAACGGCCGCTTTGCCGGCCTGCATGAAGGCATCCACCGCGACCGTGCCGATATGGCGCAGCGCACCGGTCACAACCTGGCTGGCGGCGGTGGACTCCGGCCCGGCCTTCTGCAAGCCGGCGACGAAGCGACCGCGCGCGTCGTGCGCGCGACCCAGCGCATCGACGAACACGCCAGAGTTCTCAGCGACTAGCTTTAGTCCGGCTTCTTCCAGTGCCATCGGTTACTTCATCGCCTTCGCCGCCGCATACTCCTCGACCGCGCGCATTTGCGCCCAGGCCCGGTAGGTGGCGACGATCTCGCTCTGCTCGTCGCCGTCGAGCGCCTGAAAGTCCTTAAAGCGCCTGTATCCCGCCCAGTGCGCGGCCAGTCGCCACTCGAACTGCACCGAATACGTGACGCCGCTTTTTTGCGTCGGGGCGTGAAACACATCGCGCCCCTTAAAGCGCACGTCAAAGAGGTCTAGCCACTCGCGGATTTTGGGTCGGTGGGTTGGCTCCTTCCGACGATGGTGTTCACCAGCTTGGCGTAGTCTTCCTGCCCACCAACGGCGATATAGGCCACGTACACGTAGCGGTCATCCGCGTCCAGCGCCTGGTCGAACTCCGTGCGCATGAACTCCCGCAGCTCAGCGACTTCGGCCTTCTGCTCGTCGGTCATGTGCAGCACCACGCCGCGCTTGATGCACAGCTTCCGCACGGCCTCTTCAACCTGTTCCGTCCACTTCGACAGCGCAGCGGCATAGTCTGGGTGGTCGGGGTTGGGCTCTTCGCGGAAGGTGCCATCCGCGTTGGCAACCCGCTCCACTGGCGGCTTTGGTCTGGGGATGGACTTCTGCACTTCCATCATGAGCACATTGCTCACAGGCCGCACGGCAATCTGAATGTCGGTCGAAAAGAGAATCGGCGTCAGTTTTTGCGTCATGGTTTTCTTAGCCCCCTATGGCTTCCATTGACCTTCCAAGACCTTCCTAGAACACGTTAGGCGCGCCCTGTTGCAGCGCACCGTCGGTCGTTGCGCCCAGCCCGCACAAGAGCACGTGATTGGCGTTAATGCCCGGCGTGGGCGTCTGCGGTACGTCGATGCGGTTGTAGCGCTGCGTCACCGTGGTGGGCAGCCCCAGTAGGCGTGGATTGGACACATCGGATGGAACCCACGACACGCCACCATTGAGTGTGGCAAGCAGCCGCCCCAAGGTGCCCGCGATGGTGTAGGCGATGTAGCCCACTTCGTCGGTTGCGAAGCGAATGTCCTGGATCGCCGTCGCTGTCACGCCGGGGAGCGAGGCAGCCACCCACGCCGTCTCACCGCCGGTGAGGGTGTAATAGACCGCGCCAGAGGCGTTGCCGACCCAGATGCGGTTGCGGTCCAGCGCTTCCACCGCCGTGAGCGCGGCCGCCCCAGGGGCTGTGGTCGTCACGCTGAACGTCAGCCCGCGATTGACGCTGCGCACCACCGTGGCCGATGCACCCACGGCCACAATCGTGTCCCCTTCCCCACGAATGCGCGCCAGGTCGTTTGAAGTCACGATGCCTAGCGAGACCGGCCCGGCTGGCACGTCCGTCAGTCGCAGAATCTCGCCGCCATCCGTGCAGATGTACGCTTCGCGCGCGCCCGCCACCCACATATCGCGCGGCTCTTGCGCATCGCTAAAGCCTGCCGTAACCTTCGTCCAGGTGCTCCCCGGCACGCCGGTGACCGGGTTAACCGTGGTGTAGTAGTAGCCGCCGCGCGTCGCCGTGTTCGCTGTCGGCGACAGCACCACCAGGTACGGCCCCATCAGGCGAATGGCGCATGGGACTTCCGCGTTGGCGGCTGTGGCGATACTGGAGGTAGCCCCGGTCGCACCGCCGTCCGTCGAGTAGTGCACGATTGGCTTGTCTGCGACCGCGCCTTTCTCGACTGCGTATATCCATCCCGTGCCATCGTTGGCTGGGCCGCACTCGCCGCACAGCTCGCGATTGGCGTAGATCACGTCCTGGAGTTCGAGCGTGACGCCCGTGGCCGCGCGCTCGGCGAACGCGATCGCGCCGGCCGGGTACACGCCGCCCAGCCAGGTCATCTCCAGGTCGGTCTGCAGGCCGTCGTCACTGTCGAACGTGAAGCGGTCACCGGGAGAGCGGGAAGTGATCCTGCCGGTGGAGTAGATTTCGACGTAATCCTCCCAGCCGTAATCGAAGTCGCTCAAAGACTTGCAGCGTCCATGCAGCAGGTAGGCGTTGAGAAAGCAGTTGATGCCCAACAGGTGCCGGGGGATGGCGCCCCGCTTTTCCATGAGCGTGAGCGTGGACGAGTCGAAGTCTGCCGGGCTGACAGATGCGCCGGCGCGCGTGTAGCGCCCCACCGCTTCGGGCGTGTGCACGTTGATCGCGTCGATCCCGCCCAGTTGCGGAGCCTCGACGCCGGCGATGGCGACGTAGTTGGTCTCGCCGCCGTAGAAGAGGATGCGGTTCCCCGGTCGTGGCCCGCCGATCTGCAGGTAGGGGCGGCCCATCTTGCCGGTGATGATCTCGTTCGAGCCTGGCTTAGGCATTTCAAACCTCCATGACGATCAAATCGAAAGAGCGAAAAACAAAAAAACGCGGCCACTCCCTTTGATGGGAATGGCCGCGTTCAATCCGAACGTTCGACCCTTACAGGACTTTCTGCCTGCTTATACGCGCACGCTTGCGCCTGTCTGTATTCTAATGCCTATACGTCCTAACCGGTCGATAGGCCACGCTGAATCCGCAAGTTCTGAATCTCGTGCCAGGCGAACACCTGCCCGCGCCGTGTGCCCAGCGGGTTGTCCAAATCAAGTTCGCTCACCTGGTACTGTTCGTCGTTGGCGCCGGCGGCGCGCGAGACATCGAACTGCCAGTACGCAAGCGCCCGGTTGGCCGTCTCGCAACCGCAAATGCCGCGCTCCATCTCAGCGGCCGCCAGTCGCGCCACGATAGTGGCCAGCTTGCTCTCCATCTGCCCGCTGCTTAAGGGGAACCCGGCCAGGACATTGACCAGGGCGCTGGCAGGCGGCCGGTCAATCGCCCATACGCTTTCTGACCACAGGCCCGTTGCCGCATCGTAACTGGCCGTCTCGCCGGCGATGATGCCCAGCGGCGCATCGCGTACCACGAAGCGCGCCGGTTGGCTCGCCGTGGCTGACGGATCAGCGGTGTTGCAATCGCCGGGCACGGTCTCCCACACGAATGCCCCTTGCTGCGTGGTATCGACCGCGCGCCGATAGACGGAGAGTTGTGAAGCGAAGTTGCCAGCCACGCCAGGATCAACCGCCTGTGTGCCCAGCCCCTCGTATAGCACTGGGCGCACAATCGTCCACGCGCGCCCCTTGATCGTCGCCATGCCGCCAGAGATTGAGACGGTGATGGGTGCAATGCGCCAGCGGTCTGACGCGCCAGAGCCATCGAAGCGATCCGCCGCCACGAAGTACACCGCGATCTGCCCTGGGTCAGTGACGGATGTTGCAATCGTCAGGGTGAACGTGTCATTCAGGCCATCGCCGTCTGCGTCGCTCATCACCACGTTGGCATTGCCGATCAGCGTCAGAGACTCGGCGCCGATCGTCTGCACGTACCCTTCCTGGAGCGATAAGCCAATCCAGCGCCCCTGCGCATCCCACGAGCGCCGGTAGCCCTGACGCCTGTCTGCAAACTGCGGGAATGGCACGCTTAACGAAACATAGTGCGGCGCCGGGTAGAACCCCAGGTGTTCAGCTAGTCTGCGCTCTGCCAACTCGATGGCCTCCAGAATCTCCGCGCGGCCTATCGCGTCGGCGTTCTGCCAGGCATACTGCTTCACCAGCGGGTTGCAGTTATTCGTGATGCGCGCCTTGTCATTGTCGGCGAGCTGCCAGAAGTGATACGGATGAAAGCCGATGATGCGCCGGAACTCGTCCAGCGGCAACGCGGCGCGCGGTGCGCCGGTGATCGCCGCGGAGGTCGGCGCTGCAATCGGGGTAATGGTGCCGCCACCAGAACTTGGCATTAGCTCACCGTCTCCCAGTCTGGATTCACGGTTGTAAATCCAGGCTTCTGACGCCATACGGCATAAACGCCAGGGTCAAGCAGCGGCAGCGCACCATTGGCATCGCGCGCCACGCCGAACGCATCGGTGACGCCCGTCCACACGACATTGCTGCCTCCAGCGTCGGTGGTGAACCACACTTCCACACCTTCGACCGGGAGCAACGTAGCACTGTCGATGACGGTGTAAGTGAATGCGATCGCATTCGGCGTGCGCTGTGCAACCACATACTCCAGGTTCTGTTGCACGCAGCCTGCGCCGTTGACGCGAATCGCGATCGGGCCCACGGTGTCAGCCTCAGCCGCCGTTGACAGGTAGGTATACCAGCCGTTGCCGATCTCCGCGCCCACGCCCGCCGATGCCGCAAACGCCGCGCCTGCCTTACTGACTTCGAGCGTAAAGGTGTTGCCCAGCCCGGCGACCTCTGCGCCCGCCGCATCGACCATCACGAACGTGATCCGGTTCTGTTGGTTCAACGTCCAGTTCATTGTGCCTCCATGCGCCTGAACATGCCGCGCCACATGCCCCTGAATGTTGCGCGTTCACCGCCCCCGCCAGTGGACACCGCTGCCATGAAGGCCAGCGCCCACGCAGAGCCCATTTCGGCGTCTATAGCCACATTCGACGTGGTGCTCACCTGCGCTTCCAGCCCGCCCGCATAGGCAAAGCCCGCACCCGCTTCAATGACGATGTTGGTAGAGGCATCAACGGTCGCATCGAAGCCGTAGGCGAGCGCAGTGCTGATGTCAGCCGCAATCGATACGTTCGACGTGACAGCGACACTCGCCTCAAAGCCACAGGCGTAGGCCGCGCCCATGTCGGCATTGATGATTGCGCCGCTCAGGGCTGACACTTCGGCTTCGAGTGGGAGTGCAAGAGCAAGACCAACCTCTGCGCTAACCGTGACACCAGTGGATACGCTCGCCTCAAAGCCAACGGCGAGCGCGTGGCCCGTTTGCGCTTCGACAATCGCGCCAGTAGTTACGGTTGCTTCAAAGCCGAACGCCTGCCCTGTCCCGATCTCAGCACTGATGTTCAAGCCGGCGGATAGCGTAGCGTCAAACCCACTAGCTATGCCGTGCCCAGGCTCTGCGCTGATGGTGACACCTGTCGATACACTGGCATCAGCGCCAACGGCCTGCGCCATCCCCATCTCGGCGGCAATCGTGACGCCGACAGAGACAGACGCATCAAAGCCAGCGGCGATCACCTGGCTCAGTGTGGTGATAAGCGTAGAGCCAATGGACACACTCGCATCAAAGGGAAGCGCGAGCGCCAGTCCCAGTTCGGCGCTAACGGTGACGCCCGTTCCACCGCTGACCGGATTGCCCGTAAACAGCGGCACGCCGCCCCACGAGATTGGCGGGTTATCCACATCGCTGATCGTGGGTGTGACTGACCAGTCGCGTCCGTTGCCGGAGTAATCCTTGATGCGCTCAGTTGCGCCGGGCCAGGTGGGCAGCCACGAGTACAGATTTGCCGTGCGCAAAGGACGCTTAACGTACATCTCCTGCGCGATTTCAGCGCCACTGATGGCTGCGCTCCACAGCTTCATGTCGGCAACTGCCCAGGAGCCACCGTAGTTGGGATCGCTTGCCGACCATGTGCCAACAACCAGGTTTCCGGTGGGCGCGGCCTGCACAAATGAATCCGCAATCAGCGAGCCATTTACCCATAGCTCGTTGTCGCTGTCGCCGCGATGCACCCAACATACATGCGTCCATGTACTGAGTGCCATCGCATATCCGGCGCTGTCGTTGTTGTTATCCTGCAACACCAGCGTCGTGCCGTCGCCCTGCGTGCCTAACTGCGCACGATCTCCTGCCGAGAAGCAGACCAGGATGTTCCAGTTGTTCGTATCTGAAAGCATCGCCACCCACGCCATCCACGTAAATGCCGTGGTCGGCGGGTCTGAACGCCAGATCGCGTTACCTGTGGCTGCGGTGAACAAGATCGACATTCAACCTCTGCCTATGCCGCATCCCTGAATTCCACTGCCAGCACATACGCATCGCCCGTGGCCGTATCACTGGCGTTATCCGCGTCACGGTTAAGCCTCAGCCGCACCACATCACCTGCTGCAATAGAGTCCGCGTTGGTCATGGTGATCGAGATCGCCTGCTCATATCCGGCAGTCCCAGGCACGTTGCCATTGCCGCTGTTCGCCGTGTCGAATGAGGTAGTGGCATCAAGATCAACCGCGTCGCCCGGCGTCACGGCTTCGAGTGCACCTTGGAAGTACAGCGCGCCCGATGTGGCACTTGCCATGATGTAGTGAACGAGCACGGTGATCGTGCCGGTGAGTCCTTGCGGCGCGACAAACACCCAGTAGGCGTTCTCGTCCGTGCCCGCATCGAAGGCCAATACCATACGGTCATTGACTTTCAACAGTTGCGGGAAGTTGGTTGCCGGGAACTGCGCGCTTTCAGGCGTGAAGATAAAGCGAGTCGCCATCAGTCCACCTCTCCGAAGACACGCCTGAGAAGATCGAGGTTGAAGCGCATCAGCACCACTGCGCACAATAGCAGCGCCTTTTGTGCGCTTGTGGCGTTGTTGCGAAATGGCTGCGGGAGCGCTGTGTTGTAGCTGGCGGCGTTCGAATCTACCCACGTATCCGCCGCATCTACCGCCGCCTTCAGGTCTGCCTTGACCACATTTGGCATACCGCCGAAGTCGGCGGCGCGCATTAACCCGCGCCAGATACGTTGCCGGTCAGTGTCAGGAAGTACAGCCACGTGCCACCTCCTTACGCCACGAAGAGCGCGAGCATCCCCTGCGCGTTGAACGTCACCGCAAACGCGCCGTTGTTGGTCGTCTGGTCGCTGCCGAAATCCATCAGGCCGATCAGAGGCTTTGTGGCGTCACTCGCAGGCGTGTCGTCACGCACCACGAGATAGCGCGCCGTGATGGTGGAGTTAGCCCAACTCAGGTCGGCTGCGTCAAAGATGATTGCGCCTCTGCCCACGCACGTCCAGGTCACACCGCCGTCAGCAACCTCATCACCGATGGTCGTCGGCCACGTCGGTTGCGAGCCGCCTGACGTGCCCGCGCCCTGAGCGCGATACAGGAAGCCGTTGCCCACCGTGGGGCGCACGATGGCCCCGGCGACATAGGCGGTTGTTCCGGCCCACTGCGTAGCCCAGGAATTGGCTACGGTGTAGGTCAGCGTCTTACTTGCCAGCGTCGCGCCGCCAGTCGTGTACCCATTGCCGTTGGGGACTTCGTGCGCTACAACATCGTCCCAGAAATCATGGGCGTCACGGTCAGGGGTATACGTGTTGGCAATGAGCGCGCCCTTGATCGTGTCGCTCAGGTAGTCGATGTTGGGCGCGTTTCCTGCCACGCCGCTCCCGAACGCCAGCATCGGCGCTTGTCTGTACCATTCCATCGTTGGCATGTCTATTTCCTCCTATCCCACTTTGCGCATCAGCACCACGCTGACGCATGACAGCGCCAGGCCAAACATGACCCACTCCATCCACGGCTGCACCAGGCCAAAGCCGTATAGCGCCGCAACGAATAACCCCAGCCAGAAGCTGATGCAGGCAATGCACGCGAACCCGCGCTGCCACCAGGTCGCTTGCGTCTCAATACCGAAGCGATGACGGGCGCGCGAGAACGCATCGAACGGGCCATCCTCCGCCGCGATCATGCGTGCAACGCGGTACACGGCCAGCGCCGCGATCACGAAGCGCAAGCCGTCAGTCATTCGATCACCGCCGGTTCAGGCGCAGGGGGCAAAGTCTTCTCAACCACGCGCCACACGCCCGTCATCTCCAGCCGCTTGACATCGCCAGCCTCGGCCCGGATTGGCTTGCAGCCGATGCAGCCGGTGTACTTGCCGAAGTACGTCACTTCGCCCCGATGCAGCCCGGTATAAGCCATCTCAACCGTGCCGTCCGGGGCAATCTCGTAGTGCAGCGATTTCGTCTGAGGCAGCGCATCCTGCACTGCCGATACCGCTTTTGCATCTCCGCCACAACAGGCCACCAGTTCCTCCTCCCCGCTCATGTGCGCGCCGTAGCGATCCATGAGCGATGCAACAATTTCCTTGCGCAGCGCCAGGCTGCGCTCCCGATTCACGCCAGTGTGTGTGCGATAGGCCAGCAAGGGCTGGCGAATGCGCGCGCCGCACAGCCCGGCAATCGCGCAGCGGATGAAGAATTCCCAGTCCTCAAAGCCGCGTGTTGACTCGTTGAACATCCCGACGCTGATGGCATCCCCGCGCGACATCAGCACCGTCACGGGATGCAGGCCGTTGGTGTTCGGGTCCAGCCACGCACGCCGGTCATAGTCGCGCGTCGAAACCACCCGCGCCGGCGCAGCGCCATCCACCGCCCACCAGTCGCAGTAGACATAGCCCGCGTTGCCCTTTGCGTAGGCGCGCAGCATGGTTTCGAGCGCGCTGGGCAACAGCCAGTCGTCCGCGTCCAGAAACAGCACCAGCGGCGCACGTGCGGCCTCGATGCCCGCGTTGCGTGCTGCACTTGACCCGGATCCGGGCGCGCTCGTGTTCACCACGCGCACGAACGGGTAAGGCTTCAGGGGGAGTGTGTCTCCTGTGTCATTGGCGACGACGATCTCCCACTGTGCGAACGTCTGTGCGAGCACCGATTCAATCGCCGTAGGCAGGTAGCGCGCGTGCTTTGCGCCACAAGGAATGATGACGCTGACAACCGGGCGCTCAAAGCTCGGCACTGCCAGCGCCGCGATACGCGCCTCGCCTGTCGGTGCGGCCAGCGGCTTGTAGCCGGTGTAGGCACGGTGGTAGATGCTCAGGTCGTCCCATGTCCGCGTGGTGCTTATCGATGGGCCGTGCCTGCGATAGACGAAGAGCGGCTCCTCGGTGCACTTGCGCGCCTCGAACCCGGTGCCCAGCGCCTTCACCCAGAAGGCCGCATCTTCGCCGCAGCGGATCGACTCGTCGTAACCTCCGCAGCGCTCCCACATGGAACGGCGGAACAGAGACGCCGTGGGAATGCAGTTGTTCGGCGGCGTCTTCTTCGCCACCGACCACACCCAGCTAAATTGGAGGGGCCAGTGGTGATGCACGATGCGCTGGCCGGTGCCGTGGATCAGCGTCTGCACGCCCGTGTACACCACGCCGATGCCGATATCCCCGCGAATGGCGTTGAAGCAGGTTTCGACGTAAGTCGGCTCCAGCATGTCGTCGGCGTCCAGGCAGATGATGTAGGCGCCGGTGGCCGCGGCAATGCCGGTGTTGCGCGTCGCGCCGGGATTGCCACGGTTGTGCGGATGCCGGATCAGCTTCGCCTTCACCTGGCTGGCGTAGCGCTCCAGGACGTGTAGCGAGTCATCGGTCGAGGCGTCATCCACCACGATAATTTCATCGACTGGCATGGTCTGCGCCAGCACCGAGTCAATCGCGTCGGCGATGAAGCGCCCATAGTTGTAGTTGGTGATCACGACGCTGATCCGCTGATTGGCGTCAAGCTCAGCGCGCCGTGCCAGCGCGACCTGTTCCAGCAAGTGCAGGCCTTCAGTCGAACGAATGATGTGCGGCTCAACGCGCATGTCGCGCCGCACCGCCTCAGCCAGACGCTCACTGTCTGTCGCGATCACCAGCGCACGCCGCAATGCCGCCGTGTCGATTGGCTCGCCTTCGCGCAGGATGCAGAGGTCAGTCGTCGCAGCGTTCACGCGCCACCTCCTGCACTAACGACAGCGCCAGCGGCGTTTCCGCATCTACCCTCACTGGCTCTTGCGGTGTAGAAGTTCTCACTAACTTGAGCATCAGCCGGTTGAGCAGCTTGATCTGCTTCGACTGCTGCTTCACCAGGCGGTTGACTTCCTTAATCTGGCGTTGCAGTGTTTGAACGTCATTCGTTGTCATGGAATCAAAGCCCCCTTTTATTCCACGATTCCCCAACATGCGCCCAGTGGTCAAAGCCGTAAGCCGACAGAGGCACGAGCACCGCCGGTGCACTGCCCTGCTGGCCCCTGGCCTTGCACGCCTGCGCATACAGGTATTCGGTCTGCCCCGTCTTCAACCCTTCGGGCACCCACCCATACACTTCCAGCCATCTGCGATGGAACAGGTGTGGCCTGAATGACATGATGAAGTGCTCAGGGCTATTCCAGTCCACGCGCCAGTAGTGCGAACCATCGAGCGTGGCCGTGAACTTGTACGAGTCGAAGTGCTCATCGCCCCTGGCTTCCATCAGCAGGTGAATCCAGCCCGCCGACTCGTCGCGCATGAGCTTGGCAACATGCCGGTCAAGTGACAGCGGCGCGATCAGGTGGTGATCGTCGTCCATGCTGAGCATGAAGTCACACCCGCAGGCGCGCATCAAGCGGTTGACGTTCGCGCCCAGCCCGCTGGAAGGTGATGTGAGCACACGCAGATCCGGATCGCTTAAGCGTTGCAGCGCGTCGGGCGTGTCGTCGCTGCCGTCGCAGCCGACGATGATGTTCACGTGGCCTGAGTAGTGCAAGTGCTCACGAAGCAGTTGAACCGTGCGGCGGACAATCGCGGCCCTGTTGTAGGTTGGTATCAGGATTGCCACATCAGGCCAACTCATGATTGACACCCCGCAATGCGACGGCTACAATTAACGGCGTCGAGGGTTTGCGGATTTTGTCGTCTCTGGGACAAGTGAATATTTGTCGGTAAAGAGCTGGGTATCTGCCTGAATCCGCAACCCTCGACAAGTTGCCTCGGCAGGTATCCAGCTCTTTGCGTTAAAGGAACGACGTGATGGGCAAGACTATCTTGGCTTCGCGCGGCGAAGCAATTCTGGTTGATGAGGATGTCTACGAGTGGGCCAGCAAACAGAAATGGCATCTGGTTAAAGGGTATGCCGCTCACACGATTGGCTATGGGAAGAATGCGCGTCAGCGCTACCTTCACCGGCTCATCATGAACACGCCCGCTGGCTTGGATACTGACCACATCAACGGGAACAGGCTTGATAACCGCCGTGCTAATTTGCGCGTTTGTCGTCACGGTGAGAACTGCAAGTCCAATCGCAAGCAACGCCGCAAGACAAGTTCCAAGTACAAAGGCGTTAGTTGGACATCTCAATACGGCAAGTGGAAAGCCAAGATCACTGTTGACTATCAGGATCACCACTTGGGTTTTTTTGACAGCGAGATTGAAGCTGCCAAAGCATATGATGAGGCAGCCAAGAAATATCATGGCGAGTTCGCCGCTACTAATTTCTAGCTGCCTCATCATGGTTGCCACGTCCTACCCCTAACTAAGCGTAGATGTTCGGTGCATAAAAGCTGGGCGCAGGAATCCCCTGATACACACCGCCGTCGTAGTAGCGCTCGCCGGCGTCAGTCCAGCCACTGCGCGTCTGGATCAGCGGCGTGTACTTCACGTTGGTGATCCGCACGGCCAGAAACGGCGCATCCAGCAGCACGCGGCTGCGCTCTACCGCGTCCATGCTCACGCAGAAGCCGTTCGTCCGGCGCACCCACAGGAAGCGCCCAGCGTCAGTCGTCATGTACTTCGCGTCAATGCCGAAGAGGTTGCGCGCTTCCCGCCCGAAGTCGTTGTCGAAGTTGTAATACTCGATGTAGGTCGCATCGACCCCCAGCACGGTCAGCGGGATCAGCATGATCTGCGAGGTGAACTCGCCATTCTCGCCGGCTGTCTCGGCCAACCCGTCGTCCAGGGTGACTGGCGTCTTCTGACCGTCGATCAGCAAGTACTGGCCCGCACGCATCTCATCGACCATGCGCCGCTGGGCTTCGGCATCCAGGAAGGGTGTCGCGCCGTTGGCGTTCGCAACACAGCGATAAGAGTTGTACGCGCACGGCCACACGGCGGTCAGCTCGTAGAACAGCATTTCCGGCATGACCCACGTCCAACCCACCGGCTGCAAGCCTGCATCGCTGGCGATCTTGTTCTGCCGGCGCCACACCCCGGTTAACTCGTTCACAATCGCCGGGCCGTTGCCGGTGATGTTCAGGTTGAAGTTGCGGATCAGCGAGTCGGCTGCCGGGCACAGCGTGCCCATCTCCGCATCCTGGTAGCCGGTGTTGATGAGCAGGTTCAGGCCGCGAAACTCCTTATAGGAACCTGAGTTGTTGGTCGGGTTGGCGTCGTAGAGTTTGCGCCCATACTCGCGCGCCCATCCCACCTTGAACTCGAACATCATCTTGGCGACTTCACTGTTCAGGACATTGCCACCGTTGCCCGCGCCAGGGACGGAAGGCGCAACGCCGTCGATGCCGTTCTCGAACGGGTTGCCGATCAGCCGGAAGTCGCGGAACTCGCCGCGGTTGTTGATCGCGCCGAGGTCGCCCGACAGGTCAATCGTGCGCGTCGAGAGGCAGAATCGCCCGAACACCGTCGAGGTGATGCAGCGCTTGACGTTGCCGGGAATCTTGCACGGATCACATTGCCCACTGGGGTGAGAACCACTCACGTCAGTCACACCGGTGAGAATGGCGTGCAGGGGCGACAGTTCATTCGACGGACGAACGCGCAGCTTCGGCAACAGCCCCAGCTTGGGCAGCACCATCGCATTCATCCAGTCGCGCCCAATGCCCGGCGTGGAGAATGCGCCCCCTGGCCCATGTCCGGGGAACACGTTCGGCGTTGTGCCCGCGTCCTTCATGCTGACCATTAAGGCTTTCGCGAGCGCCTGGTAATCGATCTGAGTATCCATTTCTTTCCTCCAACTAAAGTTGAAACGTTTACAGCGGCGCGAGAGCGCTCGCGTACCGACTGCGCTAACACCTAGTGGCTAACCTTTAATCATGAAACCGGCGAGTTTCGCCAGGTCATCCTCCGACTGTTGCTTCAGCGTTGGCGGTGTGGTGATCGTGCCCGTCGATTCAGATGCCCGGAAGCCGCCCTTTGGCGCATCGCCTTCCAGCTCCTTCAGCCGGTCACTGACCTGCTTCAGTGATGCAGCCAGCGTGCCCATGCCGTCGATCTGAGCTTTTGCCTCTTTCGTCACGGCCTCCGATGCTGCTTTGGTCTGCGCTTGCATCGCCTCCATCAGTGGCTGCAAGGCCTGCGAGATGCCGGACACGATGAGCTGCATGAACTCGTCCGGCGTCATGTCGCCGATGAAGGTCACGTCCTCTTCGCCCTCGGCTTCACCTTCGGATGCTGACTCGGACTCAGACTCCCCCTCTGCCGATGCAGCATCTGGCGGAGACGCTGGGGGGCCACCGGCAGAAGGGGCTTCCTTAACCGTGGCTGCGTTGTCGGCTTCCGTGGCGCCCGCCTCTGGCTTTCCCCTTTCAGGCGACGCCGTACCGGGCGTGGGTTCCGGTTCGGTCTTCGGCTGTTCATTCGCCTCTTTGAACCGCACCCCGGCTTCTGTGGCTTGTGCTTCTGTCGCTTCAGCACCTTTCAGCACCGCCGCGACGGCCTCGTAGTCATCACCCAATAAAGTCTTGAGTGCTGCGAGTTTGACTGCATTCATATTGCTCTCCTTCGCGGTCGCAGGTGTTGCGACCGAAACACCCGTAAATAAATTCGCTGCCTTGCCTCTCGGCAGGGCAGAACGTTCAAACCGACGAATGCGCGTGTAAATCCCACCGACCGGTTCGACAGGCGGGTGCACCAAGCCCAGCGAGACTTGCAACTGGCTCGCCTTCTGCTTCATCGCTGCGCCGATGGCCGGATGACGGAACGTGCCTGACTCGATCAGGATGCGCCCGTGCATGGCAGAGAAATCGCACTCCCCCAGGTCGAGGCCTGGTCCAGGGTCAATCGACTCCCAGTTGCCCGCCTCTTTGAAGGCATACTCACCGCAATGCCACCAGCGCAGCGGCCCATAGTTGCCGTCCGTATCGGTGCGCGCGATGTCATCCTCCAGCGCCTTCTGCGTGATGATTTCGCGGTCGGTGTCCTCGAATGAGTTGGAGCTGTAGGTGATCCAGCGGTACTGGCCGTCCGATTGTTTGACAACCACCATGCCGCTTTGCTCAGGCTCGCCTTCGAGCTTGAAGGCCGCACGCTCACCTGCCCACGCCAGAACAACCTCGTCCACCGTGAAGTTGTCAGCGGGCACTTTGATGTCTGGCGCCTTGTCATTCACTGGCAGATAGGCCAGCGTGATATGTGGCGTGAATCCGTGGGTGATCTCAAGCGGGATACCCGTAGACTGTATCGCGCCCATGAGCCGCTGCCTGAAATCGGGCAACGCGGGCGCGTCGAAAGAGGCGTAGTACGCATTCAACTCCCCGTCCTCAACCCCATCAAAGCGCCCAACACCGTTGATCTTGCCGGTGATAGGCGGTTCGTTGCGTGCGAAATCCGACAGCGCCTTTTGCAGTGGAATCCTGTAATTCTCAATGTCCGCTGCTTTGCCCAGATAGGCGAGCGTGAGGTGCACTTCGTCCACAGGCGTCACATCAACGTCGTCCACGCCTGATGTAACCGCTGCATTAACCAGCCCCTTTGCCACATCAACTGGCACGAACAGCGCCACCATCGCGCCGGTGTGCCCTTCCTTCAGCGTCGCCAGTTGCGCCTGCAACTCTTCGAGCCTATTTGTCAACGTGAGGCGCTTGTCTTCGCTCAAGCCCTCGGCTTCGAGTTTGGCTTGTGTCTCCTCGATGCGGTTCTCCACCTTCTGGCGCTGTGCAGCTTTACGCTGTTCGGCTTTGACCTGGCGCGCACTTTCCCGCTGTGCGCGTTTGGCTTCCGCCTCAGCGCGCCGGCGCGCGGTCTCGACTTTGCGCGCGGCCTGCTTATCCAGCTTCTGTTGCGCAGACAGCGCCCGCTTGGTCTGTCGCTCACCGGCTGCCGCCACGCGATCGCGCCCTGTGGCCAGTGCATCCTGCATGCCGCGTGTATCGTTCCGTGCCGATGCGCGCAATAGGGATCGGCCCGCGCTGGATAGCTTGAAGCTGCCGTCGCGACTGCGCTCCACCAGGCCCTTCGATTCAAGCGCCGCGCCGTCTGTATCCGACAGCGATCCACCGCCTGCGAAGGCAATAAGCGCCTTACCGTTGACGCCTTCACCAGCCTTGCTGATCGATGCAGCGTTGGGCTGGGCTTTGCCCTTCTTTGGCTTGGGCTTATTGGCGCGTGCGATGGGGGAGAGATTGGCGAGGTTCGGCCCGCCCGCGCGAACGAATCGACCGTCAGAGCCACGGCCCAGCGCGCCGGCGATGGTCTGGCCCGCGCGCGCCCCATAGTTGGGGGCTTTCAGGGTAACCGTGATGGATCGAGCTTCCTTCGTGCCAACAATGGAGGAGTAAGCAATCGCGACAGCCTTGTCTTTGGAGTAGCCACGTCGAGTCAGCCTCTTGACGAGCCTGTCGGCCTTACCCCAAAGTGCACGCGGAATGTTCGTGTATGGCATTTGTGCCAGGCAATGAAAAACAAAAAACGCGGCCCTCTTTCGAGAGCCGCGCCTAAAGTCAGACGTTCGACTAACTGTATTCTACAACCAGATTTACCGGCGGGCGCGACTGACCTCCGCGTCAATCGCGCGCTGAAAAGTCTTCGGCATTTGCTTCTGCCACTTCGCCTGAATGGTCTCCTCGAACTCGCGCGCCTTGATCCCAGGCAGCTTCAGCCGCTTCGAGATGAACACCACCCCGCCCCTGCCCTTGTTCGAGCCGATCCAGCGGTTGCGCGTCTTCGGCCTGAAGTCCGGCGACATGAGCGCACGCCGCACCTTCGTCCCTCGTGTCACGAAGCGGTAGATTTTGCTGGACGTTGAAATGACGCGCGCATACTTCTCACGCTTGATGTTGAACTTCGGTTTCTCCTTCCAGGTCTGCACCGTCACGCCGAAGTCAACCTGAACGTCCAGCGCCACGCCGTTCAGCGTGTTCTCGATGGCGCGCGCCATACTCTTCGCATCAGGCAGATCGCCGCGCGGCACAATCGCAACGCATCTCACGAATCCCACTCCCGCCAGTCCCCGCCACATAGGACGGCAATCATCTTGTCAGCCTGTTCGCGATCACTCGCACGCTCACTCTCTGGGAGTTCACAATAGGGCGTGTTCGCCTGGCGCGTCCAGCGCTCCACTGCCCATGCCGGCATTTCAAGCGTGCCATCGTTGTAAGGGCGGCATTTGCTGAACTGGTAGCGTGTCCAGGTGGCCCAGATACCATCGTGCGCCAAAGCGGCCAGGCGCTCACGGAACAGCAACGCGAGCAGCCGCATCATCCACTTGCATCCCGTCTTGTTTCGCGTATTCATAGTTGCAACACGCCTCCCCGGATGCGCACCGGCCTCCATCGCATCTCTCGCTCGATACAGGTCTGGCACGAGTCCGTCGCGCCGCGCTGCCAGTAGGCGTCATAGTCCCCTGCTTCCTCGTCGATCACGTCGATCTCCCAGGCGCACTTGCAGTTGTTCAGACACTGCGTGCCCTCCGCTGGCATGGCTGGCAGTGGCAATATCTCGGTAGCGCCTTTCCAATAGGGCTTCTTAATCGCCTCGGCGTAGCTGGCCGCGCGCCGGTTGAAGCCCGCTCGCCACTCGCGCGCGTTCTGGATATCGAGCCGGAAATTGTCCAGGAACTCCATCTGCGCTTTGACCTGGCCACGCACATACCGCGCACCACTGTCGTTCATCGTCGGACTACCACGCCCGGCCATATAAGCGGACGTGTGGTAGCGTGTCAGTTCGTGTTCCAGATCGCGCTGCCAGCTTTCCGCGTCGCCGTCCTCTTCGAACCGTGCGGTGCGCTGCGCGATCGCGCGTGTGAGCTGATCAATCAGGAACTGCAAAGGCGCGGGGACGGCCATTGGTTGGAACGCTCCTGTAGAGTTTGCGCGCTGCTTCCAGTTCAGCCTCGAACAGTCTAGTCACCTCATCGTCTGAGACTTCCTTCTGCACGACCTGCACCGGGGCGATGGGCGCAATGGGTACAGTAGGCGTAGCGGATGCAACAGGCGCTTCGGGTTGCTCGCCGCCCTGGTCTTGGCCCTGCTCCTCAGAAAACTCAGCTTTGTCCTCGTCGGTGAGAGTCTCGTCGGGCGTCTGGTCGGTCTTCAGGAATTCCACCGGCAGTTCGCCGTCATCGACCTGCACCTGCAACTCCTGTGCTGCTGTGGTGATGCCTGCGCCAATGCGAGAGGCGCTGACATCAGCCCGCGTCTTGCTGATCTCAGCCTTGGCCTTCTGATCGCGAAGATCGCGCTCGCTCCAGGCGAACGTCACGGCGTTGGGCAGCGGGTGCCAGCGCTCCGTGTCGTTAAAGAAGTGCATGAGCTGCTGGCGCAACGCCACCATGCCTTTGCTCGACTGTTTCTCGTCGAGCACCTGGGCCTGCGAACCGGCCCCCAGCGCCCGATTGCCGATCAGGCGCGGGTTCAGCTCCACCGGGTCAATGCCCAGCGCGTCGGCGTAGCGCACCTGTGTTAACTCTTCGTGCTTCTCCTGGTCATAGCCAGGCGGGAGCGACATGAACGGGATCGTCTCGACCTTCAGATCTGTGGCATTGGGGTTCGCCACAATCGCCGCCCCCATATAGGAGACCAGCCCCTTCGCGCTAGCGTCCTCATGCGCAGCGCGCAAGCCCTGCTCGATGGCCTGTTGGCCCATGCCGCTCACGATGTGAAGCTCGGTCGGGCGTCTGCCGGTGACACGCTCTTTGAAGTAGCTGGCAACCGCAATGTGCTCGTAGATCGCGTCATAGGCGCGCGACGTTGAGCACAGGCCCACCCCATAGAAATCTTCGTCGGGCAGGTCTGAGAACTCAGCGACCTGGTGGGCGCGCAGCTCGTGGTAGCGGCCTGTGCGATCTACATACAGCACCGGCGTCTCGACATTGCCGGTCCTGATGCAGCGCGCAGACGAGAGGTGCACAAAGCCCAGCACGCGGCTGGCCGCTGCCTGTGTGGCGCGCACCACTTCGATGAAGCCGCCGTTGTCACAGGTGAGGAAGGCTCTGCCAAAGCGCTGCAACAGCCCGACCCAGTCGCGGTCGAGTGATTCCTTGGCGCGCTTGACGCGCAGGCCAATGTCGCCGTCCACCTCATAACCGAGGCTGGACAAGCGCGTGAGCGCGATGTGCACGGCGCTGGACCACAGGCCATCCATGCGAAACGCGCGCCGAAGGGTCACGTCACGATCAGGGCTCCAGTAGGCAGGCGGATCATAGGGGATCGAGACAAGCGGATCTGCAAACGCCGGCGCAATCATGATGCGGGTGACGCTCGCTTGTTCCACCTCGCGCCGGGTGACAGAATGACGGGTCAGTTCATCGAGTGCCATGGCTATAGGCTATAGGCAAATAAAAACGCGGCTGCCTGGTTAAGCAGCCGCGTCTGTGAGACGTTCGACTTAGGGTATTGTACAACCCTCCTTAAATCGGCAACCGCTGACATTTCCAACCTTTGTAGGGCTTCCCGCTGACGCTATGACATGACACATTTGTGTAATTCAGACCGTGGGTATCACAAAACTGCTTAAGCCCGTGAACCTGATAGACATTCCCTTGTGGATCAGTCAAGAGATAGTCGTGCGCAACCGCATCAGACACCCTCCGATATACCTCTGGATCACGCCGCCTGTTTGCCGCACCAATACGATCACGATGCTGTTGCGTGAATCTTCTGCCCTTGCTAATCGACTGAAGATGCGCTCTAAATGCAGGGGATACCTTTCTGCCCTTTTTGGCCCTGGATATTTTCTCCCTAGTCTCAGCGAAACATTCGTGGCCCATAAGCCCCAGGGCGGTTTTGGCAACAGACTCTGGTGACGGCTTTCTCCCCTGACGAATTCTGGATTGCTTCTCTTTCGTTTCAGCAGATGCCTTGCGGCCTCTCATCCCTGACGCAGCAAAGATGCCGATGTTGTACCCAACTGAGCGATTACATGCGTCAAGCGTATCCATCCATGTCTGCTCCGCTTCCAGTAGGGACTGTGTGTTACACGCTTCAATCACGCAAAACTCAAACGCGGCTCCGCCGTGCAAGTCCCAGGCGTGTTGCAGATATTGATTGTCGTGCCTGCCTCGATTCAACGCATAGATGTGATCCTTGAGTCTTCTGATGACGTTGTTGCTCGAACCGATGTAGAACTTTCCGTTAGTCGTGCAGGTGATTTTATAGACCCCACTCAGTGAGATAGACTTAGCAGCAGCCATCCAACTATCCCCTTAGTTGTTTTGGTTAGAGTTGCTCGTTTGGTGGAACAAATGAGCAACTCGTCACCCTGATTATAGGCTCACAAGGGTAATTGCAAGCACACGTAAGTGCACATTGATAGCGCAACAGCAAGATCAATTTTTAAGGATTGCTCTCGTTTCACGATACGCAACCTACGGCTTTCGGCGTCTACCTTACGGTCTGCATTTTCAATGTGCGTTCGTAATGCCTCATTGCCGTCATGTGCAATACGGCGGGCCACGATCAAATCCAGTAGAGCCTTGTCACTCTCCAGGCGTTGAGATTGTTGAGGGAATTCCCTGAAATATGCAATGCCTTCGGCCTTCATACGCTGCATCATGTCGTGTAGTTGAAACGGATCATACGTCACGCATGCCACACCCCAGGATGCAATTAGTGCGCGTAGTACCTGCTCAGGCTCTCTAAAGTCAACCACGCCATTGACGGGCTTCCACTCCTGCACGTGCCGCACGGCCACGCGCTCATGGTCTGCCGGATGGCGCGTCACCGCGATCAGGCCGAACGAGTCGTTCGATGTGGCCGCGTCCAGCGCGATCACCATCGGCTCATGCCGCGTGAGCGCCGGCAGGCTATCACGGCAGGCATCCCACCAGCTCATCGAGGGCAGGAAGCGCTCGCCGCCGGTGTTCTGGAATGCATCGTCAGGCGTGTCAGGATACTCCTGCAGGTCCAGCGCCGACGAGATCGCCTCGCTGGCCACCCTCGCGCGCCAGGCCTCGTCCCGGTCCGGCCTCGCGCGCCAGCTCAGGAACAGCGGCACGAAGCGGTTGACGCCTTTAACAGCATTCACCCACAGCTTGTGGAATAGGCCGCGCGTGCCATTGGCCGTCGAGACGATGATGAGCTGCCCGCCGCCATCGATGGTCGGTTTGAGCGCGGTGTACAAGGTCTCCGCCCACTGCATGAAGGCGCTCTCGTCCATGATGACCAGTGAGGCTGTGAACGTTCTGCCGGCGTTCTGCGTGGCCGGCAGCGACCTGACAACAGATCCATTAGCCCAGGCCAGTTCACTCGCGTTCTGGGTGACCAGCGCCGGCGCGCGGTTACGCAACCACTCAGGGAGAGAGACATACATCACGCCGATGCGCCTGAGCAGTTCGTCCGCCTCGAGCTGGCCCTTGCTGAACAACAGCACCACACGCCCAGGCCGAAACAGGCACAGCCACAGCGCGTACCCGCAAGCCAACCACGAAATGCCAAGCTGACGTGCTTTTAGGATGATGACCAGGCGCTCAGCCAGCAGGCGCCACATCAACTGGACTTGCGCCGGCCACAGCCGGAAGCGCTCCTGGGCGTAACCGTCGGCTTGCGGGGAGTCGATCACCCCGTAGGTGTCGATGAAGTATGCCGGGTCAGCGTCGCATTTAAGCCATTCAACGCTTCGATCTGCTTGAGTCGCCATTCAGTTAATTCCAGCGCCGCGCGCTCGTGTTCCTCTTCACCCACCGGCTGATACTCGCGCTCGCCACTGGGATCAGTGGGCGCGATCTTATCCACGAACATCCCCCTGGCCCGCCCGATCTGCACCAGAGCGGCCTGGGCGTCGTAGAGTTCGATGCGCGTGGTCTGGGTCTTGCCAATGGAGCGGCTGAATGATTTGATGAGATGGAGTTTCCCGGCCTCCTGTGCCTTCACCAGGTCAATCGTGTCCGTCTCCGGGTTGATGAAGTCAGCCATCGACCCGCGCGCCTGTTCAGTCAGCCTGGCCAGCACCTCATCGGTGCTCATCTGGATTTCACTCAACCGCCGCGCAATCGCCTCGGCAATACCAACATTTACCAACAAACGTGCGCCCACCACATCAGCGTTCTTGACCGAGTAACCCGCGCGCCGGGCTGCCTCTGAAGCGTTCCAACACTTCAAATACTCTTCGACGAACACGCGCCGCTTATTGCTCAGGCCCATCTCAGTACCTACAAATCGTCCGGGCAATCCGCCGCCGACAGCACCTCCTCGCCGAGGTGCTCGTCATACGAGAACGAAATGCGCCGGCCGTGGAATGAGACGCTGATGCGGCTGCCGTTCAGTTTCCCGCGCTCGCGCCGCTTCTCCATCATGAGGGCGATGAGCCGCCTGGCCGCGCGCTGGCAGTAGGCGTTGGGCGCGTGCACCGTGTAGTCAGAGGCGACTGTGGCTGAAGCCTGGTTCATCGACTGCGCCCCTCCCGAACCTCCCGGCCCTCCCGAAGGCTCTGCACCTCGCGTACCAGCGCGTCATACTTCACGTCGATATACGACTTGATTTCCACCTTCACGTCTTCGAGCCTCCGGTCAACGCCAGATTCGTGCTGTTCCAGCTTCTCTTGCAACAGCATCAGCACTTTGGTGTTGGTCTCCTGGGCCACCCGCGAGGCCTCCACCTGGGCGATGTAGCGGTTGTGCCGTTCGGCGCGCTCCTGATCCAGGAACTCCACGCGCTTAACGACATAGGGCCAGACAGTCCGTTGGGTGAAGATGAGCAAAAAGAGAATCAGCGCAATCGGGAAGCCGAATGAGCCAATGAGTGTGGTCACTTCCTGCGGCGTCATGGATGTCTACCCCCCTACCCTGGCTATTCGATGACCGCCGGCCGTGGCGGCGTCGGTACAGTGCTATAGGGAGCGGCGACCTGGGCATACAGCACCGTGTTGGGCCGGCGCACCAGTCGCATGACCTGGTCAGGAATCGGCACACCCAGATCGGCGAGCTTCTCAACGATGGCCGAGACGATCTGCACCTGGATCAGCGCGAACACAGCCACGCCAACCCACTCGAACCCCGCGCCCTCGCCGAACAGCTTGAAGAACACGTACACCACCACATAGGGCAGCAGTTGCTTGAACAGGAAGTCAGCCAGCGCCTGAAAAGAGAATGTGCCGGTTCGCAGCGCCAGCGCGACGGCCAGCGCAAGATTGAGGATCACCCCCAGGGTGATGAACTTGACGCCATCAAATGCCCAGACGATCAGGAGAATCGCCTTCAAGGTGTCGATCACGTTCGCGTTGCTCATGTGTCCATGTACCTCCGAGAGAACGCCTGCTGCCAGAAGCCGAAAACGAAAAAAGCGGCACACCTCAGAAGAGATGTGCCGCTCAAGAAAACTTGACCACAGCAGCTATTCGATTAACTGGATTGTAGCACCACGCCATGGGCATGGCCGTGCGTCGCGCTACGCACCGCGCACCGTTCAATCACCTGTTGGGTTCATCGCCGCGAAACCTCCGCCCCCGTACCTCGGAAACGTCTGTGTGTCGTCGAAACGCATGCGCCGGCGCGAGACCTGCAGGCCTCTCACATTGATGATGAATTCGCAGTTAATCGGATGATCGTCAGGGGTCTGCGCAGCCTCTTTGTCCCAGAGCTCCGCACAAAGCTGAAGAAATTGACTCTTGGTGATGCCACTCCGCATGAAGCGATACTCTCCCCACAGGCATCTACCATGATGCCCATATGAGAATATCGCGCACAGGTGTTCTAATCCTTCGCTGTGACAATGATTTTTCTTTGGTAAGAGCGAGCGCTCAGCCTACGCGAAAGGCTCACACGATTCCCGTGTTCCCCTCGTAGCAAGACCGCCGTTCCCTGGGACTCTTCCGGCTAAAGCGCTGCATCGAGTAATGCTCGCTGTTCTGCTGACAGCATATACCTGAATAACTCCCCACCCTTTTCGCCGTGTTCTGCCAGAAACTGCCTATAAGCCTCTTTTAACTCACAACCATCTGGATCGCCCACGACGATCCGCTTAGGAGCAAGAATAGCACCAAGATCGCCGAACTCTTTGAGAAAGGCAATGACTTTATCTTTTGCCCCTATACTCAGATTGGTAAAGACAAGCCGCAGCCTGCTAGACGGACTATCCTCTTCATTGTACGCGCCAAGTTTGTGCTCTTCAACATACGCGCGCACCTGATCTGCAATCTCTTGATAGCCTAATGCATCAATCAGTATGACTTCTACATCTAAGCTATTAGGAATTTCAAGAAAGTCAACCTTACCCATAACACCTCCTGATCAAGTCAATAGTCATGACTACTCCTCGCACCCAATGCCATCCTTATTCTTGTCAAATTGATGCGGGTCCGGCTGCAACACCCTGAAATTCTTGTATGGAAGAACATCCTTACAGTTCAGATCAGGCGGTGGCGGCGGAATGCACACGTCAGGATATGACGGGTCGCAGTTGCCTTGAGGCGCTGGCTCAGTCGGCTGCTCTACAACCGGTGCTACTGTCGGCTCTTCCGCGACAACCGGGATCGGCGTGTCAGTGGCCACCGCAACAGGTTCAGGCGTCGGCACTTCGGTCGGGATCTCCGTCGCGACAGGCGCTTCGGTTAGCACGGGCGCAGACGTGGGCGCAGGCTCTGCCGTATCCGTGCTCACCACAGCCAGCGTCGGCGCTTCGGCTTCCGTTGGCACAGGCGTGGGCGTGGGTGCTGGCGTGTCCGTCGGCGCTGTGGTTGCAGATGAGGCTGGCCTCGCCGTGCGTGTCGGCCTGGCCGTGCGCGTTGGTGAGGCTGGAGCAGTCGGTTCATCCGTATCAGTCGGTGCCCAGTACAGCGTTGCGGTCGCTGTAGCCTCAGCCTGCGTGGTGGCCGCGCCCATGACAGTCGCCGCCGGTGTTGGGGTGGTGTTGGTACGCGGCGAGACTACGGCAGATAACCCGCCACACGCGCACAGGAAAGCGATCAATCCCCCACAGCCAACAGCGACCTTGCCGCCAAGGCTGCGTCTCCATGTGTTCTTGATGATTTGCATCGTTGATCCCCCATAGATGCAACGTCGCACGTCCCATCGCAAAGCGTGCGGCAATGTGTTTCGACCAAAGCTTGGCGAGCGGCTCCGGCCGCGTGCAGTGTATCCCTATTCCATCCCGCCCTTTTTGCTAAAACACATGCCCCATCGCCTGCACGCGGAAGCTCGCAATCTCCGCTGCCCACGCGCCATAGAGCGTCACGCTGAATGCGCTCGACTGACCGGGCGCCAGGCTGTTCGCATTGGCGTACTGCGTATAACAGGACACGACCCCACGCGCGGCGTTGTAGAACGTGATTACCGCGCGCGGATACTGGATTACCGCCTGGCTGTCGTTGCGTACCATGCCGATCAACTCATATCGCTGCATGGATGGGTTATAGCTGCCACTGAGGCTGTGCGCGCCCATCGCTGGGCGTGTGGTCTTATAGGTGTAATAGCTGACTGGCTCAAACTCGTAGCGCGTCCAGGGCGTGCCCAGAGGAAACTCAATCTCAAAGCAGGTGAATTCACCGGGCAAGAGTGGGCTGAGGCTGAGGTAGTCCCTCCCCGTGGCCGTGAACTGATCGCCGCTGAAGAGATTCGCGGCCACCTCCAGGCCACTCACTGGCACATCCATGCCGCTGCAAATCTCGCCGCGCAGGTACATGCTGTACGCGCCGGACACCAGCGCGCTACTCATCACGGGTAGTCCCGCCGGGCAGGGACGATGCGCCACGATGGGCAACCACGCCCTGGGCGTCATCGCGCCAGGTGACGACGATGCGGCAACGCACAACAATGCAACGGTCGCCATAATCCGCGTTGTTCGATGCACGGCTGCCTCCGTGTGTCGCAGAAAGGCGCGCTCGGCAAAGCGCGTCTTTTGCTTTAGTTCAACGTTCGATGTTCACTACTCGATCTGGCGGCGCAGCTCCCAGCGATTCCCGCGCTCATCGACACCGATAATCACCGGCTGTTGTTGCAACACTTCCCAGGTGCGATGATCGATATGTATTTGCACGTAGCGCGGCGCTGGCTTGCGAGCGCGGCTCAGGCGGCGCTCGCATTCAGCTGCTCTTTCGGCTACGGTTAAAGCAGCCCCCACCTCACGCAACTTATCGTTTCGCCAGGCCTTTATCAGAATCCCTGCGAACGCGCTGAGATCGTTGACCATCTTCGACGTCCTCCCCTTCGAGCAAAGGCTCCAACATGCTGAGCACCATCTTGCGCTTAATCGCGGGGAGCGACATGAAGCGCTTAACAAGGCTCAGCAGATCTTCGTCATCGACCTCTTCGAGCAAGGGATCGTCAATCAGTCCCGCCTTGCGAAAAACCTTGATCTGAGGAGTTCCAAGAGCTTTAGCAATCTTCCGCGCCGTATCGGGCCCCACCCCTTTCACGCCGTTAACGATGCCGCTAACGACACCGGGATGAACGCGCATCCGGCGTGCTAGTTGCTCTTGATTCCATCCCCGATTCGC
This sequence comes from Anaerolineae bacterium, assembly GCA_020851855.1. Taxonomy (GTDB): domain Bacteria; phylum Chloroflexota; class Anaerolineae; order Aggregatilineales; family UBA2796; genus JADZBY01. Next base: position 2,342 of record JADZBY010000457.1, on the reverse strand, counting down.
CAACTCAGCGAGGAGCCAATTAACGAACTCGGTTGTCTCTGGTGTACTGGGCATACCTTGAAGATGATTATAGTTACGTCATCTGCGGATGAGTATAAGTCACCCCTTGACAAGGTTGTCCGTAAGTGATATATAGTTATCTATAGATAACCATATAGGAGGCGCGAATGATCCAGGCGTATGAGTTCGTTAGAAGTCAGCCTAAGCGCAAGGAGCGGAAGGTAAAGAAGTTGTTTGAGCTTACGCCTGACCGCGCGAAATGGCTGGAACAGTTTGCCAAGCGCAAGTGCCTTGCTCAGGTGGATGTGATCCAGGCGGGCATCGATGAACTTCGGCGAATTGAGATGGAGGTGGCTCAGACAGAGTGAGAGCCGCGTAGAGGTTTGCTTGCCCAGCACACCACGCGGCTCCCGATTCGACCCACCATTTAGGCCGAGGTATATGCGTATTGTAACGCATCTCCCGGCCTCCGCAAACACAACAGTAACAAGACAGGGAGGATTCAAATGCCATCAACAGACAAGCGTTCAAACAGGTGCCCGAACTGCAAGCGCACCTACGCATCGAAGACGCATCAAACGCGCTGCCTGCACAGGACATCACGCAAGCGCAGCAGCCACGCGCGCGCCATCACGCGCCGCACGGCCAGCGAGATTCTCGCTAGTAGCAGCACATGGTACGACGGCATTGTGGTCAACGCTGACTTTTACACGCAAGAGGCCGCGTAGCCATGAGCAACCGCCCCATCCCGCCTACCACGTCCGACATTCCCACGACCATTCGCCGCCCTTACAGGACCTCCGGCCGGGAGAGACCGGCGGCTAAAAGTCCCTTTGGGGCGCAACTGGAGCAAGTGCAACCATGAGCAACCTGTATGTCCTCATCGCCATTGCCATCGTCGTGATCGGCGGCGGCGTTACGGCCATCGCCATCGCCGCCTGGCAGTGGGCGGCCATTTACGACCACAAGGACGAATAACCATGACCGATAACGAAATCATCGCGCTGGCGCGTTCGCAGTCGATTCGGCACTACAAGCCGCGCCAACGTTTGAGCATTCGCGGGCGTGGGCGAATCCTCCTGCGCTTGACGCTCGCAGTGCTGTTCGCCGTGGCTGTGTGGCTGGCTGTCGCATCCCTCGCGCAGTCGGCCACCCGGCCCCCTTTGTGCCATCGCACGCATTACGGCGTGCGGATTCAGACGCCGCAGACGCGCCAGTCGTACTACCTGCACCTGGGGCATGGCGACTGGGCAGCCGTCAATGGCGCTTGCAAACGAGGTGGGAAGTGAAACAACCCAGCGATGTGACCGTGATCGCGCAAGGCCGCCGCGTGGCGGGCCTGAGCGTGGCCGACGTGGGCGCGTACCTGGCGGAGACCGCAGGCGCGCCATGCGCAGAGCCGCTTGCGCTCGAAGACGACGAGAGCGCAGTAACAGACGCGTTGATCGGGCAGGCCGTCCACATGCCGCGCCCGGTCGTTTATTCGCAGAGGAGTGAGTAACGTGAGCACAGAGATTGTTCCTGCTAACGGCACCATTGAGTTTGACCGCGAAACGGTTGAGCTAATCAAGCGCACCATCGCTGTGGGCGCTTCTGACGATGAACTGAAGCTATTCATCATGCAGGCGAAGCGCACAGGGTTAGACCCGTTTGCGCGCCAGATTTACGCCATCAAGCGCTGGGACTCGCGCCAGCAGCGCGAGGTGATGCAAACCCAGGTGAGTATTGACGGCTCTCGCCTGATTGCCGAGCGCACCGGCAAGTACGCTGGGCAGCTAGGGCCGTTCTGGTGCGGCAGGGACGGTGTATGGCGCGAGGTGTGGTTTGAGGATAAGCCTCCCGCCGCCGCCAAAGTGGGCGTGCTGCGCAGTGACTTCAAGGAACCGCTGTGGGCTGTCGCGCGCTACGACGCTTACGTGCAGACCAAAAAGGACGGCTCGCCTAACAGCATGTGGGGCAAGATGCCCGACATCATGCTCGCCAAGTGCGCCGAATCGCTGGCGCTCCGCAAGGCGTTCCCGCAGGAGTTGAGCGGCCTGTACACACAGGAAGAAATGGGACAGGCTGACAACCCGGCAATCGAGGCCACAACACGCACCGTAGAGCGCAAGCCTGAGCCTGAGCAACCGGAGCAGACGCAGAGCGATGAGCCAAAGTCCAACACCCGCCAGGCGGCCAAAGACCGCATCGCCAAGCACGCCAAGACCGCGACCGAGTGGGTGAGCAAGCTGTCACAGGCGGGCGATGAGGAAGGCGCACGCAGGCTGGACGCGCTGATTGTCCAGGCGCGCGCCGCCTACGGTGACAGCGAGCAGACGATTGCCAGCCTGCATCGTGTCGCC
>JADZBY010000456.1 GCA_020851855.1 Anaerolineae bacterium | reverse complement strand
GCGTCGATCACCGCCTTGACCAGGCTCAGGCCCAGCCCGGACCCGCTCACATGGTCGGTCCCCGGCTGGCGCGCCCGGAAAAAGCGCTCGAAGACGCGCGACAGCATCGTATCCGGGATGCCGATCCCGGTGTCTTCGACGCGGATCAGCACGCTCTCCGGCGCGTTCTCTGCGCTGACCACCACCTTGCCGCCCGTCGGGGTGAATTTCACCGCGTTTTCCACCAGATTAGCCAGCGCTTGCGTCAGGTAGTGCTGGTTGCCGGTGATGCCCGCCAGCGGCTCTGGGATGCTCACCGACAGATCGACGCCGCCGCGCACTGCCTGCTCGCGGTAGTCGTGCGCCACGGCGACGACGATCTGCTCTACCGAGCACTCGTCGTACGCCAGCTTGCCCGATTGCAGCGATTCCAGGTTCAAGATGTTGTGCACGATGCGCTCCATGCGTTGCAGCGCCGTCCACACATCGCCCGCATCCTTGTGCATCTGCTCGGTGAAGCGCCCGTCCGACTCGTCTTCCAGCAATTCCAGGCTGACCATCGCCGCCTGAAGCGGGTTCTTGAGCTGGTGGCTGGTCATCTGGATCATCTGCGTCTTCTGCTCGTCCAATTCGCGCAGGTGGGCGACGGCCACCTCAAGCTCGCTCATCAGGCCACGCTGGCGCTCGAACAGGCGGCTGTTTGTGATGGCGACGGCGGCTTGCGGGCCGAGAAGCTCCAAAAGGCGCACGTCGTCGCGGTCAAAGCGGCGGCCATGCACGCCCTGGATCACTTCGAGCACGCCCATCACCTCGCCCGCGAACATGAGCGGCGCGGCGACCACCGAGCCGAACGAATCATGGGCAAAGGGCATGTCCGGCGCGCCGTTCCAGTCCCGCCGGTAATCGTCTACGCGCGTGGACTGGCGGGCGGCGGCGGCTTTCCCGGCCAGCCCTTCGCCCCACGCCAGCCGTTGCCCGATGAAGGTGGTGGGCATGTTGTGCACGGCGGCCAGCGCCAGCCAGTCACCCTGGTTCAGGAAGATCGCCGCGCCGTCCGCATTCAGGACGCCCGCCGCCTGCGCCGCGATGGCGCTCAGCACCTCTTGCAGGTTCAGCCGGCTGGTGATGGCCAGCCCCACGTCGCGCACGGCCTGAAGCTGCGTGGCGCGCCCGGCCAGCGGGTCGATGATCTGGATGCGCAGCATGGCGTAGCCGGTCAACAGCGTGGCCAGCGCGCCGATATTCATGCCGACGGCGCGGTTGCGCAATTCCGGGCTGATCAGGTCGATCAGGATGCCGAGGCAGAACACGAGGATGCCGACGCGCAGCCAGCGTCCTTTGATCTTGCCGGGCCGCTGCCAGGCCATGAGCATGGTGACCAGGGCAAAGGTGGCGTACAGCAGCGCGCCGAACGGGCTGAAGGAATACGCCAGCGTGCCGTCGTCCCGGATGTAGTAAGCGGGCGCGGATGAGGTGAGGGCCAGGACGGCCTGATAGATAACCACCAGGGCGATACTGGCCGCCGCCAGCTGCGTGAACTGCTGGCCGCGCCCGCCGGTCAGGATGAGCGTGAACAGGTAAATGCCCACGCACGAACCGGTGAAGCCGATCTCGAGCAATCGTACGCCCGTGGCGACCAGGTCCGGCGCGGCTCCGCCCAGCGCGGCAAAACGGCTGAGCAGATTGCCGCTGGCCCACAGCACGACCATGCCCAGGAACAGGGCGAAGGTGAGGTTAAGGTCGCTGCGGGAGTCCTGCCAGAGCAAGAGCAGCAGCACCACGAGCGCGATCAGGATTGTCACGCTGGTGATGACGAGCGTGGCGGTGTAGAAAAGCAGGTCAGACGGCGCGAGAGACAACATAAGGCGGGCTGCGCGTCAGGCGCAGCGTGTATCTACACGTTCGGCTGTTTCTCGAAGCGGTAACCGACCCGGTGCTCGGTCAGGATATAGACCGGGTTCGCGGCGTCCGGCTCGATCTTGCGCCGCAACTGGCTGATGTACACGCGCGGATAGTAGATATCGTCCACGTATTCATGGCCCCAGACCTGCTCCAGTAGCTCGCGCTGGGTCACGACGCGACCCGAGTTCTCCATCAGCACGGCCAGCAGCTTAAATTCCGTCGGCGTCAGGTGGATCTTCGTGCCCGCGACGTACACATGCCGCCGCCGCAGGTCCACGCTCAGATAGCCGTCGTTGTAGCCGGACGCATTCTCGTTGCCGGTCATCTGGGCGCGCCGGAGCAGGGCCTGGACGCGCGCAACGAACTCGTTGAGCCGCAGCGGCTTGACGAGGTATTCATCCGCGCCCGCATTCAGCCCGCGAATAATGTCCTCTTCGGTGATGGCGTTGGCCGAGAGCATCATGATCGGCGTCTCGGCCACCTCGCGCACGCGCTGGCAGACCGTCAGGCCGTCCATTTCGGGCATGACGATGTCCAGCACCACCAGATCGGGCTGTTCGGAGTGAAACAGGCGCAGGCCCTCGATGCCGCTGCCCGCCAGGAAGACGTTATACCCTTCGCGGCGCAGCCTGCGGCCCAGCGCATCGCGGATAACCTGTTCATCGTCGACGACAAGGATTTTCATGTCCATTACCCGGCCATTTGGCGCAGTTTCGCGGTTCGCCACGTTGAGCATCTATTATAGTGGGTTCCGCAAGGCGCGCCGGATACGGGGGCGTTGATGACAGTTTACACGGTGACCGGGAGCGTTACCGGGGGCGCGCCGCGACGCCCGCAACGGTCCCCATGCCTGATCGCTAGCGCATGCCTGCAACGTCTGTTTTTGCATCGACCCTCACGCCCCCGGCCCCTCTTTCCCACGGGGCGAGAGGGGAGAAAAACGGGACGAAACCCGCGTTCTGCCCCCCTCGCCATGAGGGAGAGGGGCTTGGGGGTGAGGGCTTGCAGCTCACTTCCACCTGATGGCGGCGGTGAGCAGCGCGCCTTTGCCTGCCCGCAAGTCGTCGTAGGCGTGCGGCGCTTGCTCTGGGGTGCAGACCTGGCTCGCCACGTCGCGCACCTGGAGCTTGCCGCGCCCGATGAGGTCCAGCACCGTGGCCAGATCGCGGCGCTGCTGGTCGCGCGGCACGAGAAGCGTGATCTCTTTCATGAAAGCAGGCAGGTACGGAAGCGCCACGTCGCCGGCGTAACTACCCTGAATGACGAGGCGCGATCCGGGCGTCAGTGAATTGTCCCAGGGAATGTCGCGCGCCAGTGAAAGGCACTGCGCCAGCACGGCGGGCGCGCCCGTCGCATCCACGATCACATCCGCGCCATCCGGGAACATCGGCGCAAAGGTCGCGCTCACGTCCGATTCAACGGCAATCGCCTCGACGCCTGCCGCCTGCGCGATTGCCACACGCTCCGGCGAGCGGTCGGCGGCCACGACGTGTGCGCCGGTCAGGTGATGCAGCCGCGCGGAAAGCTGCCCGATTGGCCCCAACCCGACCACGGCGACGCGCTCGTGCGGCTGGGGGCGGCTCAGGCGCAGGCCGTGGTACGCGATGGACGCCAGCCGCGCTACGGCAGCCTCAAGCAGGTCAACCCCTTCCGGCACGGGCATGACGTAATCCGCCGACTGCACGGCGTGGCTGACATGCGCGCCCCAGGCCAGATGCCGGTCGGCGCGCGTCGTGCCGCCGCAAAAGACCGGCGCGCCTTCGCGCAGAGTCACGCCGTCGCCACAGGCGATGACGCGCCCGGCCATCGCGTAGCCGGGGATGAGCGGCCAGATCGCGCCGCCTTCGCCGCTGCCGCCGAGCACGCGCAGCTCGGTCCCAGGGCTGATGCAGGAATACGCCGCTTCCACCAGCACGTCGCCGGGGCCGGGATCGGGGATGAGGGCGTCGCCAAGCTCAACGTGGCCGGGACGGGTGAACAGGATGGCTTTGGCTTTCACGGGGCTGTGTCCTTTTTTTGAGCGGCAGACCGCCGTAATGAAGAGCAGCCGCCCCGGCGCAACAGCGGCGCACGCGGGGCGGCAGGGGGCATTTTGGGCGAACGGGCTAATTCGCGGCGGGCGCGCTGCCGACTTTGGCGCGCAGGTAGGCTTCCATGAACTCGTCCAGCGCGCCATCGAGCACCGCGCCGGTATTGCCCGTCTCGTAGTCGGTGCGGTGATCCTTGACCATCTGGTACGGGTGCAGCACGTAAGAGCGAATCTGGCTGCCGAAGTTGACGGCGACGTGATCGCCCTTCAGCTGCGCAAATTCCTCTTCCTTCTTGCGCCGCTCCAGATCGAACAGGCGCGCCTTGAGGACCTGCAAGGCCCGCTCTCGGTTCTGGAGCTGGCTGCGCTCGTTCTGGCAGGTGACAACCATGCCGGTCGGCTTGTGCACGATGCGCACCGCCGTCTCGTTTTTCTGCACGTGCTGGCCGCCCGCGCCGCTGGATCGATAATAGTCGATCTCGATGTCCCGCTCGTCGATCTGGATGTCGATGTCGTCCTGCACGTCGGGCACGACTTCAACCAGCGCAAACGAGGTGTGGCGGCGCTTGTTGGCGTCAAAGGGGCTGATGCGCACCAGCCGGTGCACGCCGCGCTCGGATTGCAGGTAGCCATACGCATACGGCCCGCGCACCGAGAGCGTCACGCTCTTGATGCCCGCTTCTTCGCCTTCCATCTGGTCGATGACCTCGACCTTCATCTTGCGCATCTCGGCCCAGCGCACGAACATGCGCAAGAGCATCGCGGCCCAGTCCTGCGATTCGGTCCCGCCTGCCCCGGCGTGGATGGACAGGATCACGTCCTCGTTGTCATACGCCCCGCTCATCATCGCCTCAAAGCTGAGCTTGTTGACGACCTCGGCCAGCGCGTTCGTCTCGGCCTCAAGCTCGCCGTACAGGCTGTCATCTTCGAGCGCGGCAAGCTCCAGCGCGTCGCTGATGCGCGCCTGGATCGTGGCCCACTTGGCGATCTCGTCCTTGAGGCGGCTCAGATCGCGCATGACGGCCTGCGCCGCCCGGCTGTCGTTCCAGAAGTCGGGCGCGGCGGATTGTTCGTCGAGCGCGGCGGCTTTTTGCTGCTTGGACGGCAGGTCAAAGACGCTCCGTAAGGTGCTCAATCGTCTGGCGCATCTCATTCAGGCGGCTGGTCAGGTCTTCCATCGCGCATCCTCGCACACTCACACCGTCTCGGTCAACAAACGAGCGACCGCGTCGGGCCGCCCGGAACAGCATTATACCTTACAAAGGCGGGGAGTCTCAAGGTGGGAAACGGCCTCACCAGGGCAAGCGCATCAAAGCGTCCTCACCCCCGGCCCCTCTCCATGACCGTCACCCCAGACCACCCATTGAACGCAAGCGTTCAATGGGAACCCGGTCGGGGACCCCGACGGCATGGAGGGGGAGATCGGCGGCCATGCCGGCGCGTGCTTCCCCCTCGCTACGCGGTACTCCGCGTGGAGAGGGGGTCAGGGGGTGAGGTGCTTTCCCGCTGCCTGCATCAACAGCGGATTTTGAGGCGATTGCCCTATGGGAAACGGCCTCACCCCGCCCGATCCGGCCTGCCGGCGCGCATGGCCGCCAGCGCCGCATCCACGACGTGCTGCACGGGAAGCTCCCGCACGCAGGGGTGGAAGTCCGCGCCGTCGCCGGACCAGTC